>JAAAPH010000038.1 GCA_009908415.1 Bacteroidota bacterium | reverse complement strand
AACACGCAACATCACACTGTACCCCATCGGAGGGATTGCCCGGCTGGAGCGCATCCCCTCCGAGCCGATGAAGGAGTTCTGGATTGCCATTGCCGGACCGGCGGTCAACGTGGTGATCGCCGTCTTCCTGGCGGGGGTCATCCTGGCGACCGGGGGATCCTTCGCGCCGCAAACCCTGCTCGACCCGGGCAGCAATGTGCTGGCGACCATCATGTGGATTAACGCGGCGCTCGTCGCCTTCAACCTGCTGCCGGCTTTTCCGATGGACGGCGGGCGCGTGCTCCGTGCGCTCCTGGCCACGCGCAACGACTATGCGGAAGCGACCCAGACGGCCGCCAACATCGGGCAGGGCATGGCCATTCTGTTTGGCCTGCTCGGGCTCGTCTCGCTCAACCCCATCTTGCTGTTCATCGCGCTCTTCGTGTATGTCGGCGCGCAGCAGGAGGCGCAGCAAGCCATGATGCGCGCCCTCACCGAAGGCACGCCGGTCCGCCAGGCCATGATGACACGTTTCCAGACGCTCGCCCCCGATAATACGCTCGGCGACGCGGTCGATGAGCTGCTGGCCGGCTCCGAGCACGATTTTCCGGTGGTGGACGACGGGCGCGTCATCGGCCTCTTGCAACGGCGCGAGTTGCTCAAAGCGCTCTCCGAGCGCGGCCGCGACACGCCCGTGCGCGAGGTCGCCTCGCCCGAGTGCTTCACCGTCGACGTCGGGGCCATGCTCGACGAAGCGCTCAGCCGGATGCAACAGGCCAGCTGTTCCACCGTCCCCGTCATGCAGGACGATCAGATCGTGGGCCTCCTCACGCTCGAAAACGTGGGCGAACTCATGATGGTGTCGTCCGCGCTGAAGGGCCGGTCGGTTGCAGCGGGGCAGCAGCTCAGCGCGCCGCCGGCCGGCTCGCGCGAGCCGTTGACCTCGGGGCAGTAGGCCGCCGGCCGGCCCGGCGGGCGCCCGTTGGAGGGTGGGGTTTTGCGTGTGGAGTTGGCTCGTTTATATTGACACCGCTGCGGGTACCGGTCGCGGGCCCGCCATTCGTTCCACCCTCTAATAACGCTTCTCCACATGAAACGCCGCACAAAGATCGTCTGTACGCTTGGGCCGGCCTCCACGGACCCGGATACGATCCGGCGCCTCGTTGAGGCCGGCATGGACGTCGCTCGGCTGAATTTCTCCCACGGCTCCCATGAAGAACATCGTGAGCGCTTCGATCGGGTCCGAGCCGCCGCGCACAGCGCCGGGCGCACCGTCACGATCATGCAGGACCTGCAAGGCCCGAAGATCCGCGTAGGGCAGATGAAGGATGGCGGCGTAATGCTCAGCGAGGGGGATGAGCTCGTCCTGACGAGCGATCCCGTCGAGCACGGGACGAAGGAGCGCGTGCACATCGACTACCCCACGCTTCCGCAGGACGTGGATCCCGGCGGGCGGGTGCTCCTGGACGACGGCCTCTTGGAACTGGCCGTCAAGGAGGTGCGCAACGGCGACGTGCTCACTGAGGTGATTATCGGCGGGCCGCTGCGTTCGCGCAAGGGCGTCAATCTGCCCAACATCCGCACCTCCACCCCGTCTCTGACCGAGAAAGACCTGGACGACCTCGAGTTCGGGCTGGAGCTCGGCGTCGACGTGATTGCGCTCTCGTTCGTGCGAACGGCCGGCGACGTTCAGAAGCTGGCCCGCCGCATCGATGCAGCCGGAAAAAGCACCAGCATCATCGCCAAGATCGAAAAGCCCGAGGCCGTCGGAAACATCGATGCCATTCTTGGAGTGACCGATGGCATCATGGTGGCCCGCGGCGACATGGGCATCGAGATGGCGATGGAGAAGGTGCCCAGCACGCAGAAGTACCTCATCCGCCAGAGCCTCCAGGCGGCCAAGCCGGTGATTACGGCCACCGAGATGCTCGAAAGCATGATTGAAAACCCCCGCCCGACCCGGGCTGAAGCGAGCGATGTGGCCAACGCCGTGCTCGATGGGAGCGATGCCGTGATGCTCTCCGGCGAGACGGCCGTGGGGCAGCATCCGGTGCGCGTCGTGAAGGCGATGAACCGGATTATCCAGGAGGCGGAAGACCACCGCTGGGAGTTTCGGGCCGGCCTCGACAATCCCCCCGGGCGGCTAGAGCAGTCCGGAGACGTCACGCGGTCGGTGAGCTTTACGGCGTGCCGGCTGGCCGAACAGGTGGGGGCCAAGGCGATCGCGTGCCTGACCAACTCGGGCGCGACGGCCCGTTCGATTGCCCGCCATCGCCCCAGCATGCCGCTGTACGCCTTTACCGACAATGAACGGGTGGTCGGGCGGCTCGGGGTCCTCTGGGGAACCCAGGCCTTTCACATTCCCTTTCAGGATGACACCGACCGGGGAATCGCACTGGTGCACAATGTCCTTGTCAAGCACCACATCGTAGAGCCGGGCGACCTCGTCGTCATCACGGCCGGCATGCCGCTTCCGGCTCGGGGCCGCACCAACATGGTGCACGTGAGCCGGATCAAGGGGTGAACGCGCTGGCATGGCATTGGCCCCCTGCGAGGCAACCGGTCGTCTTCCATTTAAGGTTCCACGCGCTGATCCATGCGCCGCCTGTTACTCGTCATATTGGTCGTGCTGATTGCGAGCTGCAGCCCGCCCTCGTTTGTCGCGCAGCGGTATACCAATTTTACGGCGTACTACAACACCTTCCACAACGCCGAAGACGCGTTCCAGGCGGGCATCGAGTCCCTTGAATCCTCGAACGCGCCGATCGACCGGAGCCGGTTTCTGCCCGTGTTTGTCCCACCCGATCGCGTCGGCGGCGGACAGGAGTTTGGCCGGGCTATCCGGAAGAGCGCCGACATCTTGCGGAATCATCCCAACTCCAAGTGGGTGGACGACGCCCTGCTGCTGATTGGCAAGTCGTACTTCTACCAGCAAAACTACGTGGGTGCCGCCCAGAAATTTCGGGAGGCCATCGCTCTGGAGAGTCAACTGGAGGGCGAGGCGCGGTTCTGGCTGGCCCGCGCGCTCATTGGGGCCGGCAACGACCAGGCGGCTGCCGAGCACTTCCGGAGCAGCCTCGACGAAGGACGCGCGTATGGGCGCTGGACCGACATGATGCAGCTGGCCCGTGGCGAACTTCTCGCCCGTCAGGAGCAGTGGGCGGCCGCGGCCGCCGACCTGGAGCGCGGCCTGGAGGGCGATCCTGACGGTCGGCCCGCGGCGCGTGCGGCGTTTTTGCTCGGGCAGGTGCAGGAGCAAGTGGGTGCGCATGAGGCGGCCGTTCGGGCCTTCGAGCGGGTCAACGAGGACTATCAGCCGCGGTACGAGCTGGCCTTCGCGGCCCGCATCAGCGCGTTGCGCGTTGCGGGCTTGTACGGCGATACCGAGGAAGCCCTCCGCCGCCTGCAACGGATGGAGCGCGACGATAAGAACTTTGAGAAGCGCACCGAACTCACGCTGCTCCGCGGGCAGCTGTATCGGGCTATGGGCCGGTCCCGCGAGGCGAAGGCGACGTTCCACGCCCTGTTGTACGACGAGGATCAACAGGCGGCCCGCGCGATCCGGGGGCAGGTGCATTATGCGCTCGGCACGCTCTATCAGAAAGCGTACGACGACTTTAGTGCAGCGGCCGCGCATTACGACACGGCTGCCACGGCGCTCGGCTCGTCGATTGCCACCTCGGCCGATGCGATGGCCCAGACCCCCGCGGCAATTATCGACAGCCAGACCCGCGCCGACCTCTACCGCACCCTATCCGATAAGGCGGCACAGGTCAGCCGGGCCGACTCCCTGCTGCAACTGGGGGCGCTGAGCGATTCGGCCTTTGCTGAAGCCGTCGCCGCCATCCGAGCACGTCGCGCTGAGGAAGAGGCCCAACGGCGCCGTACGGCTGAACGGCGCGAGGCGCGGCAGCAGTTCGCCGGCAGCCAGCCGCGCCTCCAGCGGCAGACCACGTCCCAGCAGCGCGCGGATGCAGGGGCTCGTGCCGATGCCGGGTTTCTCTTTCACCGAAGCCCGGTGCAGGTGCAGGAGGCACAGCGCAACTTTGAGCGGCGGTGGGGCCAACGGCCGCTGGTGCCCAACTGGCGCCGGCTGGAGGCCATCTCCGGGCAGGGTGCCGCCCAGGACGCTGAAGACGTGGCGGCGCCAACCGCTGAGGCCGACGGCGCCTCCGACGGCGCCCGTCGCACTGCGCTTGTCGACGTCTCGGCCGTGCCCCGCGACTCGGCCAGTCGGGCGCAGATGGAAGCGCGGCGCGCCGTCGCCCGCTACGAGTTTGCCAATGCCCTGTTTTTGACGGCCGGCCGGCCGGACTCTGCAGCCTACTGGTACCGGCGTGTCGCCGAGGAGGATGCGGATCAGCCTGTGGCTCGCCGCGCGCTCTATGCCCTCGCCGAGGCCCACCAATCCCGCGGCGACACCGCCAGTGCTCGGCGGGTCTACCGGCGCATCATTGAGGCGTATCCGCGCTCGCCCTTCGCGCGCCGGGCGCGTCAGCAGTTGGGCCAGGAGGATACGTCGCCTGTAACGGCAGACTCCCTGGCGCAGGCGCAGGCCGCGTACGAGCGTGCTTACACTACATGGCAGGCCGGAGGGATAGAGGCCGCCCTGCGCCAGTTCGTCGATGCCGCCGTGGTCCATGCCGACACGCCCATCGCACCGAAGGCGCTGTGGGCTGGGCTTACTGTGGCTCTGGAAGAGACATCCGATCAAGCACCGCGTCTGCAGATGCCGCTCCCGCCTGTGTTTGGGCGTGTCCTGGGCGGTTCGGACACTACAGCGGCGCTTCAGGCCAGCCGTGTGATGGGTGCCGGCGGGCCCGCATCCGCGCCGCCGACACTCGGCGCCGGGCTCGACTACATGATCACCCGCTATCCGGACGCGCCGCACACGCAGCGCGCTGAGCGCCTCCGGTCGGTCCTGGAGGCCCAGGCGGCCCCGGCGCCCGACTCCCTGGCCGTGGACTCCGCGGCCGTCGCCGCCGCGCCCGATTCTGCGATGGCCGATTCCGCGGCGTCCGACGCTCTGGCCGATGCACCCGTGCCCGACGCGGCGGTGGCAGATACGGCCCGCACCGACTCGGCACGCCGGCCCGCACTCGCCCCGCAGCCCCCGCCCGACACAGCCCAGGCCGGCGGGTCGCGGACGCGCACATGGACCATCGTCCTCGGTACGCGGGAGAGCCAGTCGGTGGCTTCCAACCTCCAGCGCGTCTACCAGGCGCGGTTCGAGCCGGAAGGGTTGTCGGTTCGTATTCGTGAGGTGCCGGCCGGCGAAGCGGTGCAGTACCAGATCACGGCAGGGGTATTCTCGAACGAGCAAGATGCTACTGCCACGATGCAGCGGCTTCGGATGCAGGTGCCCGGCAGTGCACGGGTAGAGCGCATCCAGTAAGCGCACGAAGGAGGCGCGCACCGATGAGGCCGCTTGAGACGCAGGGCGAGCTCGGGGCGACGCATAGGAACTAACCAACCCGTGTACGGTTCGGCATCAGCACGAGTCGTGGCGGAGCCGAAGCCGGAGCATCCACCCCCGCTGTCCCGCACCATGCGCCGATTCTCCGTTCTGACCCGATTCAGGGCCCCCTTTTTCCAACGAAGCATCCAGTCATATGGCGCAGACTCAGCGCGATAGAAACCAATCCACGAACGGAGGGCGCGGTTCAGGCAACGAGTCGTCGAGCCGCCGTCCGCGGTTCTCGATGTGGATTTACCTCGCCATCTTCCTGGCGCTGATGGTCCACTTCTTTATCTTCTATCCGGGGGCGGAATCCAACATCATCGAGTACAGCACCTTCCTCGATAACGTCGAGGAAGGCCACGTGGAGCGCGTGGAGGTCGTCAACGACACCCGTATTCGCGGCACCTACACGGCTGAGGCCGTGCAAGAGGGAGCGGTGCAGGTGGCCCCGGCCACCGACAATCTGTTGGGGGAGCCCTCCGGCGAGGAACGCCGTCGCTTCACCACGACGAAGCCGAGCGACCATGAGCTGACGCAGTTCCTGCGGGATTACAACGAGCAGGCGCGTGCGGAGGACGGCCCCGTCGTCGAGTTTACCGCCGCGCAGGAAGAAGACTGGTTTGGCAGCGTGCTCACGTGGGTGATCATGATCGCGATCTTCGTCGCGGTGTGGATCTTCCTCATCCGCCGCATGAACCCGGGCTCGCAGATGCTCAACATTGGTAAGAACACGGCCAAGCTGTTCGACGCGGAGGAGGAGCACGAGGTCACCTTCGATGATGTGGCGGGCCTGAGCGAAGCCAAAGAGGAGGTCGTCGAGGTCGTCGAGTTCCTGAAGCAGCCCGAAAAGTTCACGCGCCTCGGCGGCAAGTTGCCGAAAGGCGTGCTGCTCGTGGGGCCGCCCGGCACTGGCAAAACGCTCATGGCCAAGGCCGTGGCCGGTGAGGCGGGCGTGCCGTTCTTCTCCATCTCGGGCTCCGACTTTGTGGAGATGTTCGTTGGCGTGGGCGCGAGCCGCGTACGCGACCTGTTCAAGAACGCGAAGGAGAAGGCGCCCTGCATCATCTTCATCGACGAGATGGACGCCATTGGCCGCTCGCGCGGGCGCAACAGCATGGTGGGCGGCAATGACGAGCGCGAAAATACGCTGAACCAACTGCTCGTCGAGATGGATGGCTTCGACTCGGACGCGGGCGTCATCATCATGGCCGCCACGAACCGGCCCGACGTGCTCGATAAGGCGCTCATGCGCCCCGGCCGCTTCGACCGCCAGATCGTGATCGACAAGCCGGATCGGCGCGATCGCGAGGCCATCTTCAAGGTGCACGTGCGCAACCTGCTCTTGGGGGACAATGTGAATCTCGAAGTACTGGCCAGCCAGACGCCGGGTTTTGCCGGGGCCGAGATCGCCAACATCTGCAACGAGGCGGCCTTACTGGCTGCGCGTAAGGAAAAGGACGTCGTCGAGATGGAGGACTTCGAGCAGGCGATCGATCGCGTGATTGCTGGTCTGGAGAAGAAGAACAAGCTCATCTCGCCCGAAGAGCGCGAGGTCATCGCCTTCCACGAGTCGGGCCACGCCATCGTGGGATGGTTCCTGGAGCACACCGATCCGGTGGTGAAGGTGTCGATCGTGCCGCGCGGGCTCTCCGCCTTGGGCTACGCGCAGTACCTCCCCGAAGAGCGCTACCTCTACTCCCGCGAGGCGCTCGTCGACCGTATGACGATGGCCATCGGCGGGCGCGTCGCCGAGGAGATCGTCTTCGGCCGCGTGACGACCGGCGCGCAGAACGACCTGGAGCGGATCACCAAGATGGCGTACGCGATGGTCGTGGACTACGGGATGAGCGAACGCATTGGGCAGGTCAGCTTCAACCTTTCGCGGCGCGGGGACGACGAGCCCATCTTCGACAAGCCCTACTCGGACGCCACCGCGGAGGTGATCGATGCGGAGGTCAAGAAAATCATTGACGAGGCGCGGGAGCGGGCCCGCTCCCTCCTGATGGAAAAGCGCGATAAGCTGGACGAGATGGCCCAGGCGCTGCTCGATAAAGAAGTGCTCGGGCCGGGCGCCTTGGTGGAAATCCTTGGCGAGCGTCCGCATGGCGAATACGTCTCGCTCAACGGAGCGACCGACCAGAAGGCGCTCATTGGGAACGGGCACGCGGACGAGGCGTCCGCCGAGTCGGAACCCGCCCGTACACGCGACGACGCGCCGTCCGTCTCCTCGGACGTCGACGACCCCGGGGCAAGCGGGGACGGCGCCCGCTGAACATCTGTGCCCGACCGATCGGGGATGCACCGCAGCGGCTCCGGGCAACCGCCCCGGCGATCGGAGTAACGCGTTTTTGGTATACTGAATTATATCGATATATCAAAAACGACCACTCTTCAGCGAGGCACAGCGGCCTTTCGTGCTTTTTAACCCTATCTTTACCGCCGTGCTTGAACTTGTGACCCCCCGTAATCTATAGTAGAAAGCTGCATTGACAACGCGGGGGCGGCGAGTACTCGGTCGCTCTTCCTACTATTTTGACACAGGATCGACAAAGACCCGTGCCTACAATTCAACAGCTGATTCGGAAAGGGCGGAAGCCCGAGAAACAGAAAAGCACGTCGCCGGCGCTGCAGGGATCTCCGCAGAAGCGCGGCGTGTGCACCCGGGTGTACACGACCACCCCGAAGAAGCCGAACTCGGCGCTTCGTAAGGTGGCGCGTGTTCGCTTGACCAACGGGTATGAGGTCACCGCTTACATCCCGGGCGAGGGGCACAACCTGCAGGAGCACTCGATTGTCTTGGTGCGTGGCGGGCGTGTGAAGGACCTCCCGGGCGTCAAGTACCACATCGTGCGCGGCGCCCTGGATGCGGCCGGCGTGGCTGATCGCAAGCAGGGCCGCTCCAAGTACGGGACGAAGAAACCGTAGCGGTAGGAGGTTCCACGCCCAGCGGCGCATGCGTCATGCAGCATGCGTGCTCCGTTTATTACTGCGGCCTGGCCGCTCCGTGACTTCGGTAAGGCGCGCACTTATTTTTTGAACTTCGAATACGACTCATGGCCAGAAAAAAGAGCGCTGAAAATCGCACAACGCTGCCGGACCCGGTCTACCGCGACGAATTGGTGTCGCGCTTTGTGAATAGCGTGATGCGGGATGGTAAAAAGAGCCTCGCGCAGCGCGTCGTCTACGACGCGTTCGACGTGATCGAGGAGCGCACCGGAGAAGACGGCATCGAGGTGTTCCGTAAAGCCGTGAATAACGTGGCGCCGCTCGTGGAGGTGCGCAGCCGCCGCGTCGGTGGGGCCACGTATCAGGTGCCCATCGAGGTGCGGCCGGACCGACGCATTACCCTGGCGTTTCGCTGGATCATCCAGTATGCCCGGGCGCGTAACGAGAAGAGCATGGTGAACCGCCTCGCGAGCGAACTGATTAACGCGGCGCGTGGCGAAGGTGGTGCCGTCAAGAAGAAAGACGACGTGCACCGCATGGCCGAGTCCAACAAAGCCTTCGCGCACTTCAGTTTCTAACCGCTGTATGGGCTGCCCGGTACGGGTGGCCCCTCTGAATTTCTGCAACGATCAAGCTGGCGGCGCACGCCTCCAGCTTAAATTTGAACGAGCTATGGCTAGCACGAACAACAAAAACTTTTCGCTTAAGGACACGCGCAACATCGGTATTGCCGCGCACATTGATGCGGGCAAGACGACGCTGACCGAGCGGGTCCTGTTTTATACCGGTCGGCTGCATCGCATGGGCGAGACGCATGAAGGCGCCTCGCAGATGGACTGGATGGAGCAGGAGAAGGAGCGGGGCATTACGATTACGAGTGCTGCGACGACCTGCTACTGGGACGACCATCGCATCAACATCATTGACACCCCGGGCCACGTTGATTTCACCGTGGAGGTGGAACGGTCGCTGCGCGTGCTCGACGGCGCCATCGCGCTGTTCTGCGCCGTGGGGGGCGTCGAGCCGCAGTCGGAGACGGTCTGGCGCCAGGCCAACAAGTATGACGTGCCGCGCATCGCGTTCGTCAACAAGATGGACCGCACCGGGGCCGACTTCGTCAACGTCATCGAGATGATGAAGGACCGGCTCAAGGCCAACCCGATTCCGGTGCAGTTTCCCATTGGGGCGGGCGATATGTTCCGCGGGGTCATCGACCTCATCGAGAACAAGGCCATCATCTGGGACGACGAGTCGCAGGGGATGGAGTGGGACGTCATCGACATCCCGAAGGATCTGGAGGGCGACGCGCGCCACTGGCGCATTAACCTGCTGGAGGCTGTCGCGGAGTACGACGACGCGCTCCTTATGAAGTACCTGGAGGGCGAGGAGATTACGCCCGCGGAAATCAAGGCCGTGGTTCGTGAGGCGACCCTCGCCCGCGACATCACGCCGGTCTTTGCCGGTACGGCGCTGAAGAACAAGGGCGTGCAGCGCCTTCTCGACGGCGTCGTGGACTACCTGCCCAGCCCGGTGGACGTGCCGCCGGTGACGGGCAAGAATCCGAAGACGGAAGAGAAAGAGGAGCGCCCGCCGGAAGAAGATGCGCCGTTCAGCGCCATCGCCTTCAAGATTGCATCGGATCCCTACGTCGGAAAGCTGACGTTCTTCCGCGTGTACAGCGGCCAGCTGGAGAAGGGCACCAAAGTGTACAATCCCACCACCGACGACACCGAGCGGATGGGGCGGCTCCTATTCATGCACGCCAACAGCCGCGAAGACATCGATGTGGTGCGTGCCGGCGACATCGCCGCCGCTGTGGGGCCGAAGGACACGAAGACCGGCGACACGCTCTGCGACCCGGACCACCCGGTGGTGCTGGAGCAAATGGACTTCCCTGAGCCCGTCATCCGCATCGCCATCGAGCCGAAGACGCAGGCCGACCGCGACAAGCTGGCCAACGGGCTGCTCCGCCTCGCCGAGGAGGACCCGACCTTCAATGTGCGGACCGATGAAGAGACCGGCCAGACGATTATCGCCGGCATGGGTGAGCTCCACCTGGAAATCATTGTGGACCGCCTAAAGCGCGAATTCAAGGTGGAAGCCAACGTGGGCAAGCCGCAGGTCGCGTACCGCGAGGCCATCACGCAGACGGTCGATGAGCACTACCAGCTCAAGAAGCAGACCGGCGGCCGCGGCCAGTTTGCCGAGGTGTACATGGAAGTGGGCCCGGCCGATGAAGAGCCGGAAGACGAAGAGCTCGAAGACGAAGAGCTCCAGTTTGTCGACGAAATCGTGGGAGGGGCCATCCCCCGCGAGTTCATCCCCTCGGTGAGGAAAGGCGTCAAGTCGGCCATGGAGCAGGGCCCGCTGGCCGGGTACCCGCTCGAAGGCATTAAGGTGCGCCTCTACGACGGCAAGTACCACGACGTCGACTCCGACCAGGTCTCCTTCGAGATCGCGGGCCGCATGGGCTTCCGTGAAGCCGCGCGCCGTGCCAATCCGGTGCTCATGGAGCCGGTTATGGCCGTCGAGGTCATCACGCCGGATGAGTACATGGGCGATGTGATCGGCGACCTGAACGGTCGGCGCGGCCGCATCGAGAAGATGGGGCAGCGACAGGACGCGCAGGTGATCAACGCGCTGGTTCCCCTCTCCGAGATGTTTGGTTACTCGACGGACCTGCGCAATATCACGCAGGGCCGCGCCATTTACACGATGCAGTTTGAGAAGTACGACCAGGTTCCCAGCGAGCTGGCGAAGGAAGTCATCGACGCCGAGGCCGCGGTCGTATAGCGGATCGGCTGCCCCCTGGCAGCCCCTCCTGAATACACCCCACTCAACAACTTACAGATTATAACACAACGGACCCATGGCGAAGGACACGTTTAAGCGGGACAAGCCGCACGTAAACATTGGGACGATCGGGCACGTCGACCACGGGAAGACGACCTTGACGGCGGCGATCACGAAGGTGCTTGCCGAGAAGGTAGGCGGGGCGGCGGCGCGCACGTTTGAGTCGATTGACAACGCGCCGGAGGAGCGCGAGCGCGGCATTACGATTGCGACGAGC
>JAAAPH010000495.1 GCA_009908415.1 Bacteroidota bacterium | reverse complement strand
ACGGATCCACCTTCTCCAGATTGGTAAAGCCCATCGACCAGTCGGCAAAGTTGCGCTCGGCGATGTGCCGTTCGAAGTAGAGCGTCACGCCCGTGTGCCGGTCATCGATGGCGATTCGGTCGTACAGATTCAGCACCTCCTCCTTGTCGCCTTCCAGGTACTGCATGAACGACTCGTTGTGATAAAGCAGCATCCCCGTGATGTCGTGGGCCTGGTTGTACGCCCGGCTCTGCTCCAAGATTTCGATGAGGTCCTGATCCCGCATTGGATATGACGCCGCACTGCTGTAGAGCACAGAAAAAAAAGCCATTGGAACCGTCGGTTAGCGGTATGTACTTCGACGAGCCACCTGTGCCACGCAGGGAGGGTGGGAAGCGCAGGCGATCATCAGGGGCCTCTCGGAAGCTACAATGTGCATGGTGGCGATGACGTTTTCAATGCCAGGGTTCATGTTTAGGGCAATCGCATCCATCGATCGGGTCGGCGGGGTCTGGGTCTCGGACTGACAGGGTGGGTGAAGACGAACCGGCCCACCCCTTTGATGCAACTGCCCAGGGTCCATGGTTGGTGGTTCCGGCGGTTGATGCGCCCGCGCCGGGCCGTGCGCATCTCCAACGCAGGGAGCCATAACCCGGTGGGAGCGCTCGCCCGCCCGCATTACGCCCCCCCGAAGCGAGGTGGCGCCCCGCGCTCCAGCACCTCGACAGGATCCCCCGCACGGAGGCGTCCTGCCGTCTCGGGGATCAGGTTCCAGCCGAAGTAGACCTTGCCGGTGGCCGGATCGCGCCGAAACGTCGCCAGCGTCTTCAGCGGTTCCTTGCCGCGCTCCGTCGTCTGCTGATCGGTCGTCGTCACGGCACAGCGGCTGCACGGTTTGACCGACCGAAACACGATGTCGCCGATGCGGAGGCGGTGCCACGCGTCCTCGGCCCAGGCGTCCGCGCCGTCGATCACCACGTTGGGCCGGAAGCGATCCATGGGCAATGGCGCATCGAGCCGGTCGTTAAGATCCGCCAGTGAGGCCGTCGTGGTGAGGAGCAACGGATAGCCATCCGCGAAGCTAACGATGTCATCGTCCTGCACGGCATAGTTGGCGTCCACGGCGCGGCGGCTGCTCGTCGGCATAAAGACGAGCCGCACGTCGGTGTCCAGAAACGCAGAGCACCAGGCGTGCGCGGCGTCAGCGGCCGCGGCCGCGTCCACATCGTCGCCCCACACGGTCACGCGTTGCGTCTGCGCCGGGGCGGCGGCATCGGGCCGGGGCACGTCGAGCGGCGGGCGGGCGGGCGCAGTAAGGCGCAGGCCCTGATTGGTAGCCTCCACGCCGATGAGCGCGAGGCGCGGGTGCGAGCGCTGCGAGAGAAACGTGCCGTCGCCGTCCACCAGCATCCACCGCCGGTCGCCGGCCAGGCCGCGCCGCTCCACATCAGCCGCATCCGGGGCGATGCCGCTCGCCGATTTCAGCGGGTACACGTGGATGGATGATAGCGTGGGCATGATCGGGTGGGCTGTTCGTTCGGAGTCAGTTGCACAACGGACGGAGACACGTGGATAAGGCGGGTCGTGCCGCATCCAGATGGACGTCGCGTGGGGAAGGGTGAGAAGATACTGATTAGCAAAGTCCTTGATATTTGCGACCCTTTTATCTGCGCCCCCTCTCCCTAACGGCATAAAGCCCGATGGGTGTCCGCCTCCTCTTTTGTCGTTCCCAAGAGCAATTCTCCAACCGCCATCGCCGGTTCTGTTGTCCCGACGGCGATGGTGCTCGCTCGTCCGCGTCCGGTTCACATGGGGCGTCGCTTCTTCGTACGTTGATCCTGCGACGCTTTCTCACTAGCCTGCCGGCTCGTGCTTTACTTTTACTGTCCCCCTCCTGACTCCGACCTTAGCGCCATGGCCGCTCGCGGCGTCCACACCCATGATGGCGGCCCGGTTCGGCTGTACACCCGGCTGGCCGCGGCCCAGCAGGCGGCGGCCGGCGGCCCCGTACTGGTTGTGGACGACGAGGTCCTCGATACACCGCCTCGGGCGGCGGACGCACGCCACGTTGTGCTGCCGGCCCTTCCGGCCGCGGCGCTGCAGAACGCGCATCCGTACCGCGCGCCGCGCCCCGTGACCGCGGGGGGCGGCTACGTCGCCTGTCCGCTCGACGACGCGGTGGCGCTGCTGGTCATCCACCGGCGCGGCGTGTGGGACCTGCCAAAGGGCAAGCGCGACGCCGGCGAAACCGTCGAGGCCTGCGCGCGGCGCGAGGTGCGTGAGGAGGTCGGCATCGACGCGTTGCGCGTGGTGCGCCCGCTCGGTACAACCCAGCACGGCTACGTCCGCGGCGGCCATTACGACGTGAAGACGACGCACTGGTTTTTGATGCGCACGCCCGACCGCTCGTTCGAACCCGAGCGGCGCGAAGGGATCGAGCGCGTGGCCTGGGCGCGGTGGGACGTGGCCTATCGGCACCTCGGCTACGACACGCTGCGCCGGCACATGGACCGGTGTGCGGACGATGTCCACGCCGCCCTGCACGATGCGGACGCGCTCAACAACGGGTGAGCGCCTGCCTCGCTACGAACCCTTGCTGCGGCTTGTGGTACATGCTAGATGCGGTACATTCGAGTACCCTCATTATACCCCTTCCGCTCATGCGCACCTGTCTGATTCTACTCAGCAGCTTTTTGCTCTTCGCCGGTTGCGACACCAACCAGGGCCAAGTGGCCGCGCTCCAGGCGCAGGTCGACTCGCTCACCGCGGCCAATCAGCGGCTCCAAAGTGAGCTCGACGCCGCGGAATCGAAACTGGCCGAGGCCGCGCCGCCGCAGCGCACGCTCTCGCCGGCTGTCTACTTTCCCTCGGGAAGCGCCTGGCTTACGGCCCGTGGCAAGCGCACGCTCGACTCGCTGGCTACCGTCATTCAGCAGCAGTATCCGGATCGCGACTTCCGCATCCGCGGGTACACGGACAACGTGCCCATCGGAGAGTGGCTCAGCGAGATCTACCCGAGCAACTGGTACCTGTCGGCCCAGCGCGCAGCGGCCGTGGCGCACTACCTCGACGCTGAGCACCAGATTCGAACCCGCACGCTAGAGATTGGGGCGTACGGCCCGCAGAACCCGGTGGCGCCGAACGAAACGGCCCAGGGCCGCCAGCAGAACCGCCGTGTCGTGCTCGTCGTGGACGACCCGCAGCCCGATCCCGGGCCCTGATGTGCGCGAACGAGGCGCCGCCGCTCTGGCGACAAGGGCAGTAATACTGCCGACTCCGGCCGCTAGGACCGCTCCATGGTCTCGACGGCAACCCGCTCGCCGAATGCGTCGATCAGATCGGGGAGCTCGTTCGGGTCATGAATGACCGTGTGCGCACCCCGCTCGCGGAGGAGCGGCTCGTGCTCGTCGCCGTCCACGTACGGCGGCACCACGCCAACGGCCCACATGTTGGCGGCCCGCGCCGCCTCCATGTCATCCACCGAGTCGCCGATGTAGACGGTCTGCTCGTGCTCGATCGGCCGGCCAGCGGCTGCCAGCATGCTGAGCGAGTGATTCAGCGGAAACGGATCGGGCTTGGTGCGCCCGCTCTGCTTCTCCTTGCCCACCACGAGCGGAAAGTACTTCTTCCACCCGAGGTGGTCAATCGTCCACGTCGCCTCTTCCTGCGGGCGCCCCGTTACGATGCCCATGATGCGGCCATTCGTGCAGAGGGCCTGCAGCGCGGCCTCCTTGATAAGCGGCTCTTCCTGGGCGATAAACCCGTCCCAGTTGTCGCCCCGGTAGCGGCGTTGAAACTCCTCAACGACGCGGCTGAACGGGACCTCCATGGCCGTGTCCGTGATGATGGCGTGGGTGAGTTTCCAGTCGTCGTTGAAGCCACCGTAGTTCTTGTAGCGCTGGATGGTGTTCGGCCCGATCTTGCGGCCGGTGAAGTGCTCGACGGTTTCCTCGATGGCGCGGCGATACGAGCTCGACACGTCCACCAGCACGCCGTCCATGTCGAACAGCAGCGCTTGGATGTTCACATTCTGGGGCATGCTTATCGCGTTCGTTGTCCGGTAATGCAGTGAAAAGCCAAGACGGTGTCACAAAGCGCAGCACATTCGGTTCCCGCTGCGAGCATGGAGCAGCACAATAAGGCTACTCGTCGTCCTCTGAAGTGGATGCCGTGGCTCCTTGGTCGATCTGCTGGAGCAGCGTCTCGACGGCGCGGCGGAGCTGCGGGTCCTCGCCGGACGCCTTTACGGCCGGTGGGTTCTCGACCAGTACGTCAGGCACGGCGGGCCCGTGCTCCATGTTCTGATCGGTGGCGTAGACGTACCACGCGCGGAACGGCATGCGCACGTACGAGCCGTTGATCATCCCGACCCCGCCGGTGGAGATCACGGCGCCGAAGGTGGGCTGCCCGACGAGCGGGCCGTGGCCAATGTGCTTGAACGCGTGCGAGAAGATTTCGGCGTTCGAGTAGCTGTTCTGGTTCGCCAGGGCGGCCACCGGCTTGGTCCACGCCGCCAGCGGCAGGCGCTCACCAAACGGATAGTGCGCGCGGAACTGCTCGTGGTTCTGGTCGAGGTCCTCCGTCGCGCCACGGGGCACCGTATACGCGTGGCGTTTCACGTTCAGCACAGCCATCAGGTAGTCGGTGGTCCAGCCGCCACCGTTGAAGCGCACGTCGATGAGCAGGCCCTCCTTGTCGTTGGCGCTGGCATAGAGCTCGCGCTCGAAGCGCTCGAAGCTCGACCAGTTCATGCCTTCGACGTGGATGTAGCCGAGGCGTCCGTTCGAGTACTCGTCGACGAGGGCCTTGCGGTCCTCGACCCACTCGCGGTACAGCTCATCGCTCAGGCTGCCTGCCGGGCGGATGCGAACGGAGCGCGCGTCGCCATCGGCGTCCGTCACGGTCAGCAACACCCGCTCGTCCACCGTGCCGCTGAGCAGCTGGTAAAAGTTGTCCGCGCCGGCCACGGATGTGCCGTTCACGGCGGTGATGACGTCGCCTTCGCGGAGCGTGCTCGCCTCGCGGTCGGCCGGCGAGCGGGGCACCACGCGTTGCACCTCGACACCGTTTTCCACGGGGTCGAGCTCCACGCCGAGCAGGCCCGTGCGCGTCTCCTGCGTCTCAGCGCGGTCGCCCGTGTAGAAGCCCATGTGGCTGGCGTTCAGTTCGCCGAGCATCAGATTCACCATGTCCTGGAAGTCGCGCATGGTGGAGGCCTGCAGGGCCCACGGGCGGTACTTGTCACGGAGGGCCGCCCAGTCGTCGCCGTGGAAGTTGGGGTCGTAGAACCCCTGGTCGAGCGCGCGCCACAGCTCCTGGAAGATCTGCTCGCGCTCGGCGGCGTGGTCGACCTCCATGCGGGCGGCGAACGAAAGCTGCTCTACGCTGCCGTTCGAGGTGCCCACGGTGGCGAGGCGCCCGCCGGAGTGGACAAAGAAGAGCTGCTGGCCGTCCGGCCCAAGGCGCACGCCGTACGGCGAGAGGCCGCCGTTGGTCAGGCGCTTCTGCTCGGTGCCGTCCCACTTCACGCTGTAGAGATCGACCTCCGTGTCGTAGCGGCCGGTGCGTCCGCTGCGGCCGGCCACGAAGAAGAACCGCTCGCCGTCCTCGGAAACGGCGACCTCGGCTTCGTTGCCGGGCAGCGCCGTCACCCGCTGCAGCCGCTCGTGGATGTTCTCGAAGTCGATCTCGACCTCGGCGGGCTCGTCCCCCGCCTCATCGCCATTCGCGGGCTCGTCTTCGCTCCGCGCCTGCCAGTCTTCCTCGGTCCGCTCCCAGTCTTCCTCGCGGAGCCAGACGAACCAGACGTCGTCGTCGCCGGAGCTGCGGCCGGAGATGAAGCCGAGCTTCGAGCCGTCGGCGCTCCACACGGGATCGTCGTCCCCCTTCGGATGCTGGCTCACGTTGACGGGCGCGCTGGAGCCGTCGGCGGCGTGGATGTAGACCTCTTCGTTGAAGTCGAGGTCGTCGCGGCTGTAGGCGAGCCACTGGCCGTCGGGGCTCCAGGCGACGGATCCGGGCACCGACCAGCTGTCGACCAGCACGGCTTCGTCGGTGAAGGCGTCGTCGTCCAGCGCGGCGGTCACGAGCTGCCCGCCCCCGTAGCCGGCGAGGGCGCCGCGGCGGAAGGCGAGGCGCGAGCGGTCGGGCGCCACCGACAGGATGCGCTCGTCCTCGGGCGTGTTGGTGAGGCGGACGACGCGGTGCTGGAGCGCATCGAAGAGGTCGGTGTGCTCCGGATCGGCCGATTCGAGGCGGTACAGGTCGTACTGGCCGCCGTCACGGTCGGAGGCGAAGACGAGCGTCGAGTCGCTGAGCCAGGCCACGTCGCGGTCGCGGTAGGCGTGGCGCGTGAGACGGACCGTGCGGCGCTCCTCGGTGTCGTTCTCCATCAGAAACAGTTCGCCCCGGATGACGAGCGCGGTCTGATCGCCATCGGGCGAGACGGCGTAGCCTTCCAGATCGCTCGTGAACGTCTCGTGCTCCACCGGGTCGAACCGGTAGTCGGCCGGCACGGTCACGTCCAGCGTTTCCGTGGTGCCGGAGGCGACGTCGTGCACGAACACGCTCGTCTGCCGCTCAAAAGCGATGGTGCGGCCGTCCTGGCTGACGGTGAAGGTGCGCACGCCGTCCTCGTCGTACGTCGTGACTTGCTCGGGCGCGCCGCTGCCGGCGCCCTGGTCGGTGATCGGCTGGCGGTAGAGGTTGTACGTGCCGTCCTGCTCGCTGATGAAGTAGAGCGTCCGGTCGCCGCCCCACTGCGGGTGATAGTCGTTCGCGTCGAACGCGGTGACCTGCGTGTAAGCGTCGCGCTCGGTGTCGTAGATCCAGACGTTTTTGTTGGCCGGGCCCGTGTAGCCCTTCTTGCTCGTCCGGTTCGCACCCCGCACGAGGGCGATGAAGCGGCCGTCGGGCGACATCACGGGCTCAGAGCCGAACGCATCGAGCAAACGGTCGGGCGTGCCGCCCGTGGCGGGCACATGGTAGATCTCGTCGTCCCACTCGGCCTGCTGCCACGTGCGGCTCGTCGTGAAGAGGAGGCGGCCGTCGGGCGTCCAGCCGCTCAGGGCGTCGCCCGTCGAGTGGTGCGTGAGCTGCGTGGGCGTACTGCCGGCGGCGTCCATCACGAAGAGATCGTCGTTGCCGAAACGGTCGCTCGTGAAGGCGATTTGCTCCCCGTCCGGGCTCCACTGCGGGCTGGCCTCGTAGGCCTCGTGCACGGTGAGCCGGTAGGCGCGTCCGCCATCCGCCGGCACGGTCCACAGGTCGCCCTGGTACGAGAAGGCGATCTCGGAGCCGTCCGGGCTGACGGCCGGGTGCCGCATGAGCGGCGACGTGTCCTGCGCGGTGGCCAGCGCCGTTCCGGTGAGGAGAAAGAGGGCGATCAGGAGAAGCGCTCGATACGACATCGCAGACTGGGTGTGGGAGTATAGAAGTTTGGGAAGAGGGTGGATCGAGGACCGATGAGAGACGGAGCGTCGAGGCCATGAGAAATGAAGCCGGCGGACTTGCCGCGACTTCGTTTCCACGATTCTTCGATGCCCCGGCTCACCCCGCAGCGATCAGGCGTTCATCGCGGCGAGGAAGTCGGCATTGTCTTCGGTGCCTTCCATCTTGCTGAGCAGGAATTCCATGGCCTCGCCGGGGTCCATGTCAGCCAGTAGCTTGCGGATGACCCACACGCGCTTGAGCGTGGGCTTGTCGAGGAGCAACTCCTCGCGCCGCGTGCCCGACGTGATCAGGTTGATGGCCGGGTACAGGCGTCGGTCGGCCATCTCGCGGTCGAGCACGAGCTCCATGTTGCCCGTGCCCTTGAACTCTTCGAAGATGACCTGATCCATCCGGCTGCCGGTATCGACGAGCGCCGTGCCGATGATGGTGAGCGAGCCGCCGTCTTCTACCTTGCGGGCCGCCCCGAAGAACCGCTTGGGCCCGCGGAGCGCCCCGGCCTCCACGCCGCCCGACAGCGTGCGGCCTTGGCTTGGCGCCACGGCATTGTGCGCGCGGGCCAGCCGGGTGATAGAGTCCAGCAAGATGATGACGTCTTGGTCGGCCTCCACGAGGCGCTTCGCCTTCAGCAGCACCTTATCGGCGATGGCCACGTGCGCCTCCGGGTCCTTGTCGAACGTCGAGGCAATGACCTCGCCGTCCACGTGACGGTCCATGTCGGTCACCTCCTCGGGGCGCTCGTCGACGAGCAGGACGAGCAGGTGCGCATCGGGATAATTTGTCGTGATGCCGTTGGCGATCTTCTGGAGCAGTACCGTCTTCCCGGCCTTCGGCGGTGAGACGATCAGCCCACGCTGGCCTTTTCCGATGGGTGCGAAGAGGTCAAGGATGCGCGTGCTCACCTCGTCGGCCGCGGTCTCCAGTCGGAGGTGCTCGTTCGGGTAGATGGGCGTCAGGTAGTCGAACTCGACGCGCTCCTCCATCGCGCTCGGCTCCGCCCCGTTGATTTCGTTGACGTGGATGAGGGCGAAGAACTTCTCCCCTTCCTTCGGCGGGCGCACGCGGCCGTTCACGGTGTCGCCCTCTTGCAGGTTGAAGCGCTTGATCTGCGAGGGTGAGACGTAGATGTCATCGGGGCTCGACTCGTAGTTGTACTCGTCAGAGCGCAGGAAACCGTAGCCGTCGGGGAGCACTTCGAGCATGCCCACCTTGCTGATCATACCCTGCAGCTCCGTCTCGTTTTTGTCGTACCCGGCCATATAGTCCGGCCGGTCGCCATAGAGCCGCTCCTCCCGACTGGAGCGCTCGCGCCGCCCGGAAGCTCCCTCGCGGCGGCGCGTTTCGCCCTGCTCGCGGCCCCGCGACTCGCGGGATCGGCTTCGGCGGGAGCGGCTGCTCCGCTCGTCGTCCGGCGTGCTGTTGCGGCGCGATGAGCCCTCGCGGGATCGCTCCGACGATGACCGGTCGCGCCGACCCGAAGAGGCCTCGTCGCCCTTTTTCTCCTCCGGCTCCGAGGTCCCGTTCGCTGTCGCCCCGGACGCCTTCTCCTCGTCGCCTGCGACCTCTTCGGCCTGTGCCTCCAGGATCTGGTAAATGAGGTCCTGCTTTCGCAGCTTCGAGTACCCAGAGAGGCCCAGATCCCGGGCGAGATCCCGCAGCTCGTCGAGTTTCTTGTCTTGCAATGTGGAAATGTTCATGGCGTTTGAGAGCGGTTCGACGGGAGCAGGCGTCCTAGAAATGGGATAGTCACTCGGGTTATACGCCTTAATGGGGTTTCATGTCCTGCCCACCCGGCGGGCCCATGACTTTTGTCTTCACATCCAACCCCTGCGGAGCGATCGACGATATGTATACGTGGGGCATCGGGCTCGCGTGCACGTCCGATGTTTTCGTACGGCCCAAAGCGCCTTCCAAATAGATTGGTACGAGAAACAGGAAATGAGGTTGCGCCGCGCGCCGCCCTTTTTAGAACCCGTTTTGATTTTGCACCAGATGGCGAGAGCAAACAGCGATGTGCAGCCCAGCGGGGCCACCCGGAACCCGGAGGCATACACTATAACACGATTCATAACACGGTTTCTCGCGCCTTTCCCCGATCCATGCGCGTCCCCCTTCGCCTTTGGGATCTATGCCCCGTCGTCCGTTGCTCTCGATTGCACGGATCGTTACGTTGACCATACCGTCCTGTCTTAATGCCCCGCTGTTTCACGGATTGCTACCCGCTCTCGCCTCATGACGTACCGCTGGACCGCCCGCTCCATTGACGACGCAACAGCCGTGTCGCGCCTGCAAGAAGCGCTCAACGGCCTGCCCGCGGCGCTCGCCCGTGCACTCGTCCTGCGGGGCATCGACTCGTTCGACGCCGCGCGCCACTTCTTCCGCGCCGATCGCGACGACCTGCACGACCCGTTTCTGATGCAGGACATGGACCGCGCCGCCGACCGCGTGGTGCAGGCCATCGAGCAGAACGAGCGTGTCCTCGTCTACGGCGACTACGACGTGGACGGCACCACGGCGACCACGCTGCTCACCGACTTCCTCCGCACGCACGGCGTCGAGGCCGACTATTTCATCCCCGACCGCTACGAAGACGGCTACGGCCTCGGCGAGCGCGGCCTCGACGCAGCAGCCGACGCCGGCGCGGGCCTCGTCATCGCGCTGGACTGCGGCATCACGGCGCACGACGAAGCCGCGTACGCCCGCTCGAAAGGGCTCGACCTGATCATCTGCGACCACCACAAGCCCAAAGCCACGCTGCCGGAGGCGACGGCTGTGCTCGACCCGAAGCGCACAGATTGCGACTATCCGTTCGACGAGCTCTCAGGCTGCGGCGTGGGCTTCAAGCTCGTGCAGGCCACGCTCGACCGGCTCGGGCAGTCGCCGGAGGCGGCGTTCGACTACCTCGACCTGATGGCCATCTCGACGGCGGCCGACATCGTACCGCTCCACGGCGAGAACCGCGTGCTGCTGCGCGAAGGGCTCCGCGCCATGGAGACGAACCCGCGCCTCGGCGTCCGGGCCCTAGCCGAGGCCGCCCGCTTCGAGCTGACCGACGTCACGACCGGGGACGTCGTGTTCAAGATCGGACCGCGCATCAATGCCGCCGGGCGCATGGCGCATGCCGAAAAAGCCGTCGCCCTCCTGCTCGCCGACGACCCGGACCGGGCGCAGGCGCTGGCCGCCGAACTCGAAGCGCTCAACAAAGAGCGCCGTGCCATCGACCAGGAAACGCTGGACGAGGCCAAGACCCTCGCCGAGCGGCAGATCACGGCGCGCAACCCGCACGCGCTCGCGCTGTACCGCCCGGACTGGCACCTGGGCGTCATCGGCATCGTGGCGAGTCGCATCGTGGAGCAGTTCTACCGGCCGACCGTCATGCTCTGCCGCAATGGCGACGCCGTGAAGGGCTCGGCGCGCTCCATCAGCGGGGTCAACATCTACGATGCGCTCGCCGACTGCGAGGACGTGCTCACCCAATTCGGCGGGCACGACTACGCGGCCGGCATGTCGCTCCCCGAAGACCGCATCGACGCGTTCCGCGACCGGCTCGACGAGGCCATCGGCGAGCGGGTAACGTCGGAGCTGCTTACGCCGGCCATCAAGATCGACGCACCGCTCGACCTCAGCACGATCGGCTCCGTGGACGACCGGTTCTGGGCCGTGCTGAAGCAGTTCGGGCCGTTCGGCCCGTCGAACCCGAAGCCGGTGTTCCACGCCGAGGACTTGGCGGTCGCTGGCCAACCGCGGACTGTGGGCGGCAGCGGCAAGCATTTGAAATTCAAGGTCCGCCAGCGCGAGCAGTCCGACGGCTCACCCATCGATGTGATCGGGTTTGGGATGGGCGAGAAGCTCTCTGTGCTCCGCGAAAGCCAGCGCACCAACCGGCCGCTGGAGCTGCTCTTCTCGCTGGAAGCCAACACGTGGAAGGGCCGCACCTCGCTCCAGCTCAAAGCCCGCGACCTGCGCCTCACCGACGACGCCTGACCCGTCGCGGCCGCGGCGGACAAGAACATCCGCTTGGGAATATTTGGCGCGGCGGCCCGTTTCACTTCGTCCTGTTTATTTGCGTCAACCCTGTTCGCCCATGGAGACCCCGCCCTTTCTCGACGAAACGAAGACGCTCTTCCGCAGCGTCAGCACGCACGACTTCGACACGCTCGCCGCCCTGTGCGACGACGACTTCGGCATCGTGGACATCGACCCGAAAGGCGGCAGCGTCGTG
>JAAAPH010000011.1 GCA_009908415.1 Bacteroidota bacterium | reverse complement strand
CTCGACCTGGCGCTGGAGAAAGGCCTCGCGGCGCGGATGCAGAACAACGCGCAGAGCTGCATTGCCGCCAAGCGGTTCATCGTGGAAGCGCCCATCGCCGACGAATTCACTGAGCGCTTCGTACGAGCGATGGAGGGCCTGACCATCGGCGACCCGATGGACGAGGCCACCGACCTCGGGCCCCTGGCGCGCGACGATCTGCGCGACGGCGTCCACGACCAGGTGATGCGCTCGCTGGAGCAGGGGGCCGTCTGCGCGACGGGTGGGCATAAGATCGAGCGCGCGGGCTACTTCTACGCGCCGACCGTGCTGACGGAGGTGGCGCCGGGGAACGTCGCCTTCGAAGAGGAGATCTTCGGCCCCGTCGCCTCTATAAGCGTCGCGGACGACGCAGATCACGCGGTCGACCTCGCCAACGACACCCGCTTCGGGCTCGGCGGTGCCGTCTTCACCGAGGACCGCGCGCAGGGCGAAGCCATTGCCCGACGGCTCGACGTAGGGTGCGCGTTCGTCAACGAGATGGTAAAGAGCGACCCGCGCCTACCATTCGGGGGCATCAAGGACAGCGGGTACGGCCGCGAGCTGTCGCGCTACGGCATCCGCGAGTTCGTCAACGTCAAGACGCTGTGGGTGGATTAGGCGTATGGGCGTATGGGTGTGTAGAAGGTAGACTCAGCGCATGCCTCCCACACGCACATACCCCCAAACCCACAGTGCAACCCCTCAAGCACGCGAACGTACCCTCATAGAGATCCTTCCTCGTCAAATCAGAACGCGCTATGGCATCGTGGATCTGGGTTCTCATTCCGCTGGCAGCTATCCTCGTGGGCGGCTTCACGGAGTGGCTGAAGTTCAAGGAGAAGCAGGATAAGCTTGGCGCCTCCACCACGGAGATTGAGGACGAGCTGAATGCGCTGGAGGAGGAGCTCCGCCAGCGCGACGAGCGGCAGCAGGCGCTGGAGCGGCGCATCCAGAACCTGGAAACCATCGTGACGAGCGAGACGTGGGACGCGCTCGTGGACGGCGAAGCCGCGCCGCCGCTGTCGCTAGAGCCGCCCGAGCAAGAGGACAACCTCGCCGCGCGCACCGAGCAGATCGCCCGCCGCCTGCGTGGGTAAGACGGGTGAGTGGCGAGGGGCGCGTAGCGAATAGGACGTGGCTATCGGAAGAGGGAGACGGAACGAGTGTAGAAGTGACCCGCGCCGTGAGCACTTCGCTCAGCATGGACGCGGGCTGACATTGCAAGAGCGTGGGTGCTTGGCGTGCTCATGCACCACCCGCCACTCACCCTTCGCCCTTCGCCCGAAGCAATCATGCAGAAGGGCTGAATCCGTTGCGCGTGCTTGGATCTTTGCGCGACGCATCGTACGTTGCTCCTGTTCTTTCACAGACACCGTTGGTTCGTGCGTCGGCCCTTGGCCCCGCACGATGAAAAGGGAACGCCAGTGATTCGAATGACGAGTTACGGGTGACGAGTGGCGAATGAAAATCCCATTCGACATTCCACATTCGTAAGTCGTCATTCGAACAGTCTGGGGCTGTACCCGCAACTGTAACTCGGACGCAGGGCTGTTCAGCTGTGACACGCCCGGTCACTGCTTCGCACGCAGACGCACCATCGTTTGCCCGGAGCGGGAAGGCCAGCTTTGAGCTGCTTAGCGCCCGGCGCCTCGCGCGCCCGTCCGACGAGCCAGGAGACCTGCCAGCGTGTGTGATTTCGCCAGCACCTCCGGGACTAGAGGTTCGCGGCGCGCTCCATCGCCTGGCCACACGTGAGGTGTACCCTCTCCGTAGGTGTACCCTCCGTGTACGGTGCCATGCCCAACGAGTAGCGGCCCGAGCCTCCATTTGAGGGTTCGGGCTTTTTTATGACTACTCGCTTTCTTTTCGTTTGCTGTCTCCTCGTGGGATGGGCGCCGGCGCTCGCATGGGCGCAGGCCCCGCCCGATACCGTCGTGGTGTCGGCCGGGCTGGATTCGGTGCTCGCCCTGCCGAATGTGACGGTGGAGGCCCAGCGGACGCGCGTGTCGACGCGAGCCGCCGGTATGCGGGTCACGACGCTCGGTCCGGAGGCCATCGAGGCGACGAGCGCTCGCACCGTGGCCGATCTGCTGGCGGCGCGCACAGGGCTCTTCGTCAAGCGCTACGGCGAGGGCGGGCTGGCCACCGCCTCGCTCCGCGGCACGAATAGCACGCAGACGCTCGTCCTCGTCGACGGGCAGCGCGTGGCCGATCCGCAGTCTGGGCAGGTCGATCTGTCGCTCCTGCCTACCGTGCTGCTGGAGTCGGTGGACGTGCTGCACGGCGCGCATGCGGCGCGGTACGGGTCCGACGGCATCGGCGGGGTCGTTCGGCTGCACACGCTGCAGCCCACCACCGATTGGCGCGTCCGGACGATGGGCCGGTTGGGCGCGTTCGGCGCGCAGAGCGCGGGCGCGGTAGCCTCCGGCGGACTGGGCCGGATGACGGCCCTCGTGGCCACCGAGGTGAGCCGCTCGGAGCGGGACTTCCCGTACGAAAACGAGACGCTCTTTCCCTCGCAGACGCAACGCCGCCACGGCGCCGATCGGACGCTCGCTACCGTCTTCAGCAAAGTGCGCTACGACGGCCCGCAGCACCAGCTCGGCGTGAGCGGATGGTTCAACGATGTCGAACGGGGCCTGCCCGGCGCGAGCAATGCCGCCCCGAGTGGCGCCCGCCAGTGGGACACGCACCGCCGCCTCTTTGCCGATTACCGGACCGCGCTTGGGGCCAGCGTGCTCACCGTCGACGCGCGGGCCCAGCAGTCGGCACTGCGCTACGTCAACCCGTCGACCCGTACCAACACGTCAGCCCAGACGCGGTCATATGGCCTGAGCGCGCAGCTGCAAACGCCCCTCAGCCCCCATTGGTCGATGCAGAGCGGCTTGGACCTTGGTTCCGCCGCGGCTGACCTGCGCGGCGGCGTCCACCGCGCCACGCTGGGCGGTTTTGTGCGCGGCACCGGCACGTACGGGCGCGTCCGGGTCCTGCCGGCTGTGCGTATCGACCGGCATCAGACGGCGGCGGGGGCGCCCAACCTGACGGCCTTGAGCCCGCAGCTGGGCCTTAACGTTCAGCCCCTCCCGTGGAAGGGCCTGCGGTTCAAGGCACAAGCCGGCCGTGCCTTCCGGGCGCCCACCTTCAACGAGCGCTTCTACGTGCCAGGGGGCAACCCCGACCTCACGGCCGAGCGCGGCTGGAGCGCCGAGGTCGGCGCCGTCGTGTCCGGCAGCCGCGGGCGCGTGGCGGGGCAACTCGAGGGTACCGCATTCACCACCCGGATTCGCGACCAGATCGTCTGGTTTCCGAGCTTCGTCGGCCCGGGCGTGCAGACCTGGCGGCCGGCGAATGTTGCCCGGGTGGTCACCGAGGGGGTCGAACTCTCCGCACAGGGCCAAGCGCGACTGCCTGGGGCCGTACACCTGGACGGCGGATTCTACTTCACGCACACGTCCGCGGAAAACCGGTCCGATCCCGCCACGCGAGCCTACGGCCACCAATTGCGCTATATGCCGCGGCAGCAGCTCAAGCTGTTTACCGGCGCCACGTGGGGGCCCTTCACGCTCGACGTAACGGGGCGCCTCGTGAGCGAGCGCTTCGTCACGTCCGACGAGACGCAGGCGCTCGCTCCGTATCAAGTGCTCGACGTTCGCCTGGCGGCCACCCACGCGCTCGGACCCGTCGCTGTGACGCTCGATCTCACCGTCGAGAACGCGCTCGACGCCGACTACCAGGTGATCCGCTTCTACCCGATGCCGCCGCGCCACGTGCGCCTGCGGCTCCGCTTCGATATGCAGCCTTAACGATTCGCATCCACGCACCCAGTCCATCCTCTATGATCCATCGTACCTCCCGCGCGCTCGCCTCGCTCGCTTTCAGTGCCGTCCTGCTCCTGGCCGGCTGCGACCTCGTGGGCAGCGAGGATACCGACACCGCCCCGCGTACCACGGGCGTCATTGTGGGCAACAGCGGCAACTTCTCCGACCAAAACGGCACGCTCACCCTCTACAATCCGAGAACCCGGCAGGCGCGCCAAGCCACCACACTGGGGGCCTTCCTGCAGACGATGCGGCTGTCGGGCGATAGCCTGTATGTGGTGACGAACACCTTCGCAGGGGGGCGCGTCGACGTGTTTGACGCGGCCACACTGAGCCGGACGGGGCAGGCCATCAGTCCCAGCACGCCCCGGGCCGTAGCGCCTGCTACGGACGACAAGGCGTACGTGACGAACACGAGCTTCTCGGGCGGCGAGTCGTTCGTGGCGCTCTATGATCGCGGCACCGGGAAATTCCGCGAGGCCACGACGCGGCTCCCCACGATGCCGGCCGATGTCCTGGTCACCGGCGGGCAGGCCTTTGTGGCCAACTACGGCTCCGGCGGCGATGGCACCACCCTGTCCGTGATCGACGTCGCCACCGATCAGGTGACGAGCACGACCGAGCTGGGATGCGACGGGCCGAACGAGCTCTTCCTCGACGCGCAGGACGAGATCGCCGTCGTGTGCCAGGGGAAAACCGTGTACAACGAGGACTTCTCGGAGATCATCGAGCAGACCAACGGTCAGATCGTGTTTGTAGATGCAGGGTCGGGGGCCGTCATCAGTCGGATCGAACTGGACCAGCAGGTCGGCTCGGCGAACGGCACGCAATCCGCGTACTACGCCGCGGCCAGTGAGGAGCTGTACGTAATCGATGGCACCGACACCGTCCTCCGCTTCGATACAGCGTCCAACACGGCCGAGGGTGCCGTGTCCGTGCCCAGCCGTACCGGGCTCACCGGACTCACCGCTGTAGCCTACGATGCCGCAACGCAGCAGCTCTACGTCGGGCGCTTCGCGTCCGGTGCCCAGGGCGGGCCGGACTATACGTCGGCCGGAAGCGTCGTGGTGTTGAACCGGGACGGCAGCGTCGCGACGTCCTTTCAGGCGGGCCCCTCGCCGGGCCACATCGTGCTGCGGCAGGAAGCGCGATGACACGCAACCTCACACCTCACGCATCCCACCTCATACGACCCATGCACATTGACCGCTGCTACTGCTTCCAGCAATCGTTTGCCGACCTGAAGCGCATCGCCGACGAGGAGGGCGTGCAGACCGTCGACGCGTTGCAAGAGCACGTGACGTTCGGCCACAATTGTCAGCTGTGCCACCCGTACGTGCGGCGCATGCTACGCACCGGCGCCGTCACCTTCGACCGCGTCGTGCGCGCAGCGGATGAACCACCCACTGAGGCTGCGCGTTGAGCGAGAGGCCCATCTGTCTCTCCGGAATGCGCGCTGCCATGGCCACCCTTCTGTACGTCTTTCCGCACCCCGATGACGAGTCGTTCGGCCCGGCGCCCGGCATGGCGAAGCAGCAGCGTGAGGGCCACGCCGTCCACCTCCTGACGCTCACGCGCGGAGAGGCCACGCAGCAGCGCCACGCGTACGGCTACTCGAAGGAAAAAATGGGGCGCGTCCGCTACGAAGAGATGCAGGGCGTGGCTGATGCGCTGGACCTGGCCAGCCTCACCGTGCTCGACTTTCCGGACGGTCGGCTCGACGAACTCGATCCCCGGGAGCTTGAGGCAGCCGTCGCGGAGCGCATCGACGCCGTGGCGCCGGATATCGTCGTCACGTACCCGGTGCACGGCATCAGCGGGCACCCCGACCATCTGGTCGGCCACGGCATCGTGAAGCGCGCGTTTTGCGCGCTCCGCGCTGAGGGGGCTACCTCGTTGCAGCGTTTGGCGTTTTTCACGCTGCCCGCGGAGGGCGAGGCGGGCCGTCCGGCCCACCTGCAGGGCTCGCCCCAAGCCGCCATCGACGTGATCGAGCCGTTTGCGGACGCCGACCTTGCCCGGGCCCATGCGGCGCTCGACTGCTACGCGACGTACCAGGACGTGATCGAGGAGCACAAACCCTTGGACTCGGTGGCCAGCGGCATTCACTTCGAGTTGTTTCAAGAAGACCACACGCCCCCGCTCGACGCACTGGCGGACGATCTCGGCATCGAATAAGGCAGGGCCGCCCTGTGAATTTTTGCGCACACCGGGCCGTAGCGCCTGCGCAGGGCGTTGACGCCGCGCGGCGGGCACGCAGGCTTAATCTTGGCGTAACAGCGCATCGGGGACTTCCCGTTAAGTTAACGCCGTCCCCGTTTTGTTGAATCACCACGGCACCGATGCATATGCCTGATCAACCGGTTGCAACATCGGATCCGACCGAGCCCATGAATGATGATCCGCAAGAGGACGTCGCGACCATCCTCATCGTCGACGACGAGGATGACATCTTGGACCTGCTGGAGTACAACCTCGGCCGCGAGGGTTTCGATACGGCGGTGGCCCGCGATGGGGTGGAAGCCATGGAGAAGGTGCGTACCATCGAGCCGGACCTCATCATCCTCGACGTGATGATGCCCAACATGGACGGCATCGAGGTGTGCCGCCGGCTCCGCCAAGACGCGCACTTCCGCACGGTTCCCATCCTTATGCTGACCGCCCGCACCGAGGAGGAAGACCAGGTGGAAGGCCTCGACGTGGGCGCTGATATTTACCTCGGCAAGCCGGTTTCCGTCCCGGTGCTCATCAGCCAGACGAAGGCGCTCCTCCGCACGGCGCGCCGCAGCGAGACCCCGCCGGACCTGCTCGCGGTCCACGACCTCAAGATCGACCGCGATCGCTACCTCGTCTATCAGGAGACGGACGAGGGGGACGAGGGGGACGAGAAGGAGATGCGGTTTCCGCGCAAGGAGTTTGAGCTGCTCTATTTCCTCGCCTCGCATCCGGGCAAGGTGTTCTCGCGCCAGGAGCTCCTCGATGAAGTGTGGGGGCCGGACGTGTATGTGGTGGATCGCACCGTGGACGTGCACGTCCGCAAGATCCGGGAGAAAATCGGGAGCGACTACATCGAGACCGTCAAAGGGGTCGGCTATAAATTCCGCGAGTAGCGCGATGGTATTGGCAGGAAGCGCCATCTTGGGAACGCATGGCTGGGGGCCGCGGGTTAGAAACAGGATACCCACCCTATGCCGCGTCAACCGCGGCGTCTCCTTGAGCAGTCGCCTATCGTGACCATGAGCAGCCCGTCGCTGAGAGCGCGCTGGCAACAATCTCCCTTCAACCGCATCGCCCTCAAAATGGCGGTGCTGCTCGCCGTGCTGTCGGGGGGGCTGGTGGCCGTCGTGGCCGACCTGCCCTGGTGGAGCGACGCGCTCACCGGGCTTGCGTTGGGGGGCGCGACCTACGGCGCGGCCCACGCGTGGCTCGTGCCGCGCATCAACCTCGCGCTCACGACGCTGCACCAGATCCGCAAGCATCAGTTTGAGAACCTGCAGGCGACGTCCGTGCCCCGGGGGGATGAGCTCAACACGCTCATCTGGCAAGTGTACCGCACGGGCCAGACGCTCGAAAACGAAATCCGCGAGCTCAAGCGGATGGAGAACTACCGGCGCGAGTTCATCGGCAACGTGTCGCACGAGCTCAAGACGCCCATCTTCAGTGTGCAGGGCTTCACGGAAACGCTGCTCGACGGTGCGCTCGAAGATGAGTCGGTGAACCGGTCGTTTCTGGAGAAGATCATGCGCAACGTGAACCGGCTCGACAACCTGGCGCGCGACCTGTCGGCCATCTCGCGCATCGAGACGGGCGAGCTGGAGATGAACGTGGCGCCGTTCGACCTCGGTACGCTCATCGAGGAGGTGACGGAGTCGCTGGAGATGAAGGCCGAGGAGAAGAACATCTACCTCCGTAGCCAGGTGCCGAACGGCCTGCCCACCGCCCGCGGCGACCGCGAGCGGATCCGGCAGGTGCTCGTGAACCTCGTCGACAACGCCATCAAATACAACGACGCCGGCGGGCATGTGGAGGTCGTCGCCCGCCATCGGGCGGATGATGAGATTAAGGTATCGGTCGTGGATGACGGGATTGGGGTGTCGCCGGACCACGTCGCCCGCCTCACCGAGCGCTTCTACCGCGTGGACAAAAGCCGCTCTCGCAACCAGGGCGGCACGGGGCTGGGCTTGGCCATCGTGAAGCACATCCTGGGCGCGCACGACCGGGAGCTTCAGGTCGAGAGCACGCCGGGGAGCGGGTCGACGTTCGGCTTTACGCTGCCCGCTGCCAAGAAGAAGGAGGGCACATGAGGGTCGCTAACGCCCCATACCGCTGCGCGATCAGTGCTCGGAGGGGGAGCGGGACGACTGCGTCTGCTCGTACAGCGTGTTGACCGTGGCCTGCACGCGCCAGATGAGGAAGGGCACGGCGGCCGTCGACAGCACCGTGAATCCGAATACGACGAGCAAGATAGTCGTTTCGCTCGCGCCGCCAGAGGGTCCGGCCCGGCTGAGTTGCTGCACGCTGGCGATGACGGCGAGAATGCCGGCCGTTTCCCAGCCGACCCACCGCTGCATCACGGCCATGACGCGCTGTTTGGCGGCACGAGGCAGCGCGTCGTACTTCTCCTGATTCGGCGCGTTGGCGTGCTCGGGGTAGCGGCCGATCAGCCAGATCGTCGCATACAGCAGCGCGGTGGCCGCCATGCCGCCTGCAGCAACCATCCACCCGCCGCCCGGCAGGCCGTACGCGATGAGCCCGATCAGCAGGGCCAGGTTGACAACGTGCGACCAACTGCGCGGCATCGGGGAGGAGAGGGAAGATCGCAAGGAAAGACGCGTACGGCTCCGTATGTACGAGCAGCGGCGTGGAAAGTGGCAAAACGTTCAATGTTGGCGTTGAACGGACTGTGCAGCGCCTCGTATCTTTTGGCGTTCCAAGGCCCCCTCCCTGCTCATCCGCCCCACTGCCCGTCCTATGCGTCAGGCCTATGTGCTCACCCGCCCGCAGAAGCTATACGTCGTCTGCGCGGCGGTTTTTCTCACCGCACTCGTCGTGGCCGAGGCGACGGCGAGCAAGTTCTTCACGGCGTTTGAGCTGCCGTTTACGCTCACCATCTTTGGGATGGAGTTCACGCGGGTGACGATGACGGCCGGCGTCATTGCGTTCCCCATCACGTTTATCATCACGGACGTGCTGAACGAGTACTACGGCAAACGCGGCATCCGCTTCGTGACGTTCGTGGGGATGGCGATGATCGTCTTCGAGTTCGTGCTGCTGTACGCGGTGCTGAAGGTGCCGGTGGATCCGAGCTCACCTGTGCCGCAGGAGGCGTTCGACCAGGTGTTTGGCAACTCGCTGCGCATCATCGTGGGCAGCCTCGTGGCCTACCTGCTCGGCCAGCTTGCCGACATCACGCTGTTCCACTGGCTCCGCAATCTCACGCAGGGGCGGATGCTGTGGTTGCGCGCCACGGGGTCTACGTTCGGCTCGCAGTTCATCGACACGTTCATCGTACTCACGGTCGCCTTCGCCGGGCAGCTCGCCTTCCAGGAGATCCTCGCCATCACGCTGTTCAACTACATGTACAAGTTCGTGATCGCCGTCGTGATCACGCCCATCATCTACATGGCCCACTGGGCGATGGACGCCTACCTCGGTCACGAAACGGCCGAGCAGCTCATTCAGCAAGCCGAGCGCGGCGAGCCGGTGGCCGCCGAGGGGTGACGAGCCGTCCTCCGCGGCGCGAGCGCTCACTCGCCGAGTGGACGCATCTTCACCGAGCGGAAGTAGACGACGTCCTCGCCGCCGTGGTTCTGAAGGCCGATGTAGCCCTCTGTCGGGCGCGGGCCGCGGTCGGGCTCGTACGATTCCTGCTTCTCCGGCACCGGGTCGCCCTCCGTGTAGTCGGTCACGAGCACGCCGTTGACGTGCACCATCGTGCGGTCGCCATCCAGCGTGATCGTCATCGTGTTCCACGCGCCGGGCTGGCCCACTTCGGCCTTGGCTTCGGTCAGCGAGTAGAGCACGCCCGTGCGGTGGTAGGCGTCGCCGCCCGGGTTAATCTGCACCTCGTAGCCGCGGTTGACGGGCATCCACGGTTCGGTGGGCCGCTCGGGAATGCGGATGAAGACGCCCGCGTTGTCGCCCTCGGGGCTCATGTACTCGACGCGAATCTGGGCGTCGCGGACTGTTTGCTCGGTGTACCAGAGCAGCCCCATGCCGCCCTCCGTCTTGAGCAGGCCGTCCTCGATCAAGAGTTCGCCATCCCCCACGTGGGTCCAGCCGTTCAGGTTCTCGCCGTTGTACAGCGACGTCCATGCGCCGTCCTGCGCGGCGGCGGCAAGCGGGAACAGGAGGAGGGCAGAGAGGGCGGCGAGGAACAGGCGCATGGCGGTTGGAGCGTCGGTGGGCGGAATCGGAATGAGGGCGGGACCGGCAGAAGGCCATCCCCCCACGAAAAGATACAACCGCGCGGCGCTTCGTCAAGGGGGCCCGCGCCGGGCGCTCATCGAAAGCCATGTGCTCATCGAAAAAAGCGCAGCAGCAGGTTCAGGAGCAGCGTGAGCACGAGGCTCAGCACGATCATGGTGGCAAGAGGCACGTAGACGCGCACGTTGCCGCGCGACCACGAGAAATCTCCCGGAAGCTGGCCGAGGTTGACAAAGCGGCCCAGTACCCAGACGAGCCCGCCGATGACGATGAGCCCCACGCCGGCTAGGACCAGCCAGCGCGCGATGGTGTTCGCGAGGTTGACGTCGCCCATGACAACCGGTTGTTCTACGCCCGATCCGAAGTCGCCTGCGGTGTGCTTTGCGCCGGTCTCACGACGACGTCGTCGCCGTCGGCGTCGTTTCGGACGCGCCCACGTCCACGAACGTGAGCCAGTCGTGGGGGTCTTCGCCCTGGCGGACGATGTCGAAGAAGGCGTCCTGCAGTTCCTTCGTGACGGGGCCGCGCCCCCCTTCGCCGATCGTGTAGTCGTCCACCGTGCGGATGGGCGTGATCTCGGCGGCCGTGCCCGTGAAGAAGAGCTCGTCGGCGATGTAGAGCGTCTCGCGCGGCAGGCGCTTCTCGACGACCTCGTAGCCTCGCTCTTTAGCCAGCGTGATGACGGCGTCACGGGTGATGCCGGGCAGGATCGACAGGCTCGACGGCGCGGTGTAGATGCGGCCGTCGTGCACGATGAACAGGTTTTCGCCGCTGCCTTCGGCCAGGTGGCCGTCGACGCTGAGCATGATGCCTTCCATCTTGTCGTTCTTGACGGCGTTCATCTTCACGAGCGAGGCGTTCAGGTAGTTGCCGCCGGCCTTCGCCATGGCCGGGTGCGTGTTGGGCGCCATCCGGTTCCAGTTGGCGACCTCCACGTCTACGCCGTGTTCGAGCGCTTCGTCGCCGAGGTACGCGCCCCACTCCCACACCGCAATCACTGTCTCCACCTTGTTCTGGAGCGGGTTCACGCCCATGGGGCCCATTCCGCGGAAGACGAGCGGGCGGATGTAGCACGCGCGGAGCCCGCTGTGCTCGATAGTGTGGACCGTAGCGGCCTCCAGTTCGTCCTGACTGTACGGGATCTCCATCCGGTAGATCTTCGCCGAGTCGACGAGCCGGCGCATGTGCGGGCCGAGGCGGAAGACGGCCGGGCCGCGCTCGGTCTCGTAGCAGCGGATGCCTTCGAAGACGGACGAGCCGTAGTGGAGCGCATGCGAGAGGACGTGGACCTGCGCCTCGTCGTACGGGACGAGGTCACCGTTGAACCAGATGTCGGGCTTCATAACAGACGGGGACTGGAGGGTGTGATAAATCCATGCGTCTGCAAAAAACGGAGCCTCGAACAAAAGGTTCGTAAGGGGGCCTCAGAATTCAGCCATGCGTCATGTTAGCTGAGCCGCTTGCCCACCACCAGC
>JAAAPH010000458.1 GCA_009908415.1 Bacteroidota bacterium | reverse complement strand
GCGTCTGGGAGCCGGCCCTCAGGAAGTCTGCGCGGTCCCGGGGCGGGCCACCTCGTCCTGCAGCTCGTTGAGCTCTTCCGTGCTGAGCCCGAGCTCGACCTCCAGCTCCTCCAAGGTCTTTCCTTTGGTCTCCGGCATGAGCAGCCAGACGAACAAAAGCTGCAGCACCATCATGCCGGCAAAGAAGGCAAAAATCTGCGCACCGGAAAAGGCGCCCAGGACCGTCGGCGTCAAAAGCGTGATGATGGCCGCACCCACCCAATGCGTGCCGGCGCCCAGCGACATTCCGTAGTCCCGGACGGAGTTGGGGAAGATCTCCGAGATGAAGACCCAGATCACCGCCCCCTGGCCCACGGCATGGGAGGCGATGAAGGCACACACAAAGGCGACCACAATCGTGCCCTCGGCCCCCGTCATGAACGCCCAGGACACACCGCTCAGCGTAGCGATGTATCCAAATGAGCCGGCATACATCAGCTTCGTGCGGCCCACGCGGTCAATCAAATACATGCCCAGCAAGGTGAAGATGAGGTTCACGACGCCGATCGGGACCGACGCGCTGAGCACCTCGCTCGCCGCAATCCCCGCCTGCTCGAAGATGCGCGGCGCATAATACAGGACAAAGTTGATGCCCGAGAACTGGTTGAAGAACGCGATCAAGAAGGCCAGTAGAATCGGAAACCGGAAGGTCTTGGAGAAAAACTCAGAGAGCGGGACCTCTTTCGAGATGGAGCTTCGGATCGCAGCCACCATCTGCTCGATATCCTCCTTGGGATTCAGCTGTTGCAACAGGGTCCGCGCCTTCGATTCCTCATTTCTGCGGAGCAACAACCAGCGCGGACTTTCCGGGACCCCGATGACAGCGAGCGCGTAGATCGCGGCCGGAATCGCTTCGACGCCGAGCATCCATCGCCAGGCGTTTTCCCCGAAGGACACGCCAATCAAGTAGTTGGAGAGGTAGGCGACGAGAATCCCAAACACGATGTTGAACTGGTACAGGGCAACCAGCTTCCCGCGGCTGCGGGCCGGCGTAATCTCAGAAATGTAGATCGGGGCGGCGACCGACGAAGCCCCGACGCCCAACCCGCCGATAAACCGGGACAAGGAAAAGATGTACGGGTTTGGAGCCAGTGCCGACCCGAGGGCCGACGCGAAGTACAACACGCCGATCCAGAAGAGCGTGCGCCGCCGCCCATACCGGTCGCACGGGATGCCGCCGAAGAGCGCGCCGATGACGGTACCCCACAGCGCCATCGACATGATGAACGTCCCATGGAAGAGATCGCTCATCTGCCAGATCTCTTGAATCGGCCGATCGGCTCCCGAAATCACGATGGTATCAAATCCGAATAGGAAGCCGGCCAGTGAGGCCACAATTGCACTAAAGAGAACCGACCGATGGGTGTTCATGGTGTTGGGTGGATCTTCTGAGTAGAGGGAGCTCACATGCTTGAAGCAGCCCGCGAGGGGCAGTGGCACGAAGGCGTGGCCTCAGTGCTGCTCGGACGCCGCCGATGCGGAGGGCGTGTCGGGCTCACCGGGGTTGCGCGCCGGCGTCGGCAGGGTATCCAGCCCCTGATAGCTGGGCGTCGGCCCGATCTGGGTAGCCACGTACGCCCCGAGGCGGGATGCCTCATCGAGAATGGTGGCATCGTCACGCCCCGCGAGATAGCCGGACAGCAACCCGGCCAAAAAGGCATCGCCAGCGCCTACGGTGTCTGCCACCGTCACCGTATACCCGGGGTGCTCGCTCCAACGGCCGTCGTTCCACAGCATGGCGCCGTGCTTTCCGCGGGTGACGCAGATGGCCGTGATGTCGAACTGCATCGCCAGCGCCTCCACGGCCGCTCGGGGGGCAGCAGCACCATCGAACCACGCGATCATCTGCGCCAACTCCTCGTCGTTCATCTTGACGAGATGCGCCGCCTGCAACGACCGCTCGACGATGGTGCGGTCCACGAAGGGCGGTCGCAGATTCACGTCGAACACCGCGCGGGCCGCGGACGTCCACAGCGCCTGGATGATCTCGCGCGACGGACTCCGCCGCTGGGCCAGGCTGCCGAACACCAGCGCGTCGGCTTGCTCAGCCGCAGCCTGAAGGGCGCTCGTGTGCTCCAATTCATCCCACGCCACCGGCTCCACAATCGTATAGTCGGGCGTGCCCTCGGCATCGAGCGCTACCTCCACGAATCCCGTTCGGAAGGTCGTATCCAGTTGAATACCATCGTCGTGCATCCCGCGATGCCGAATGCGGCGAAGCGCTTCGTGGCCGAGCGCGTCGTCTCCCACCCGGCTCGCCATCACGACCTCCTCTCCGAGTTGGTGTAGGTGGCAGGATACGTTGAAGGGCGCACCGCCCAAAAATAGGCCCATGGGCAAGGCATCCCACAGCACTTCACCAACGCAGAGGACCGAGTGAGCCATGATAGATTGCGTCGTGCGGGGTGGATTGGAAGAGCGCGTGCGATGCTAAGTTAGCGCTGCCGCCAGATGGAGCGCAAGTTCCACACGTCCATCGCTACGAGCCGCGCCGCACCGCCCTCGGCATAGAGCGCCACGTCCTGACTCTCCGGCGCCGGGAAAATCCGATCGGTGATCACGGTGTGCCCCTCGTTGGCAAACACCTCCACCGACGACCAGTCAACGAAAAGATGCAGCTTCACGCGGCCATTCTCCAGGGGGAGCGGCCCATCGTGGCGGCCGGCAAACGCGGCGCTGAAGGCGTCGGCTCCGGAGCGCGAGCGATCTACGAAGACCTCTTCCGCCCGCACATCGTAGGCGACGAGGGTTTCCTCCGTCCCTCCCATCCGCACCTTCAGGCCGACCTCGTCCGCGGTGCCAACCTCAAACTCGGCCACGATTTCCATCGATCGCCCGGTGATGCCTTCGCTACCCAACAAATGTGTGCCTTCGGGAATCGACCGATCGGCAATGCGGTTGTGGATGTCGCGCAGCGCGTGCAGCTCTCGTACCGGGTGCTGCACGAGCCGCACGCCGTCGCCGGTCGAACGCAGAGCCAGCGTGCGCGGGATGCTCTGCGCACTACGCCACGGGTAGGTGGGTATGTCCTGCGCATACTGCCAGTTGTTCATCCAGCCGACCCAGAGGTGGCGTCCGTCCGCGTCGGGGAGGTTGGCCCAATCGATGGCGGCATAAAAGTCCTTCCCGTAGTCGACCCAGTTCGCTTCGTCGGGCTCGGCTGCGTCGGTCCGCGTGAACGTGGTCCCGTCGAATGCCCCCACGAAGTACTGGCCGCCCGAACCGCCCGCGATGGAGCCGGGATTGAGATCGACCTGCAGCACCCAGCGCGTGTCGTTGGGATTGCCGTCGACGGGAAGCTGGAACAGATCGGGGCACTCCCAGATGCCGCTTGTCGCCCCGGCTGGACCAAATGTGCTCATCAAGGACCACTCTTTCAGGTTCGACGACTCATAGAACTGCACTTTATGGTCGTTGGGGAGGGCGACGACCATGACCCACTTCTCCTCCGGCGCGTACCAGAGCACGTTCGGGTCGCGGAAATTTGCCCGGTCGATGTCGAGCACTGGGTTGTCGTCGTAGAGCGTCCACGTCCGGCCGCGGTCGGTGCTATACGCGATGTGCTGGGCCTGATGGCCCGCCTGGTGACCCGTGTAGATCGCTACCATCGGCGGATTGTCCACCGTGCCGAAGCCGCTCGTGTTGTTGTGATCAACGACGGCGCTGCCGCTGAAGGCCATGATCCCGTCCGTCTCGGGTACGGCCACGGGCAGGTGCGTCCAGTGCACCAGGTCGGTGCTCACGGCGTGGCCCCAGCTCATGTGCCCCCACTGGATGCCATACGGGTTGTGCTGGTAGAAGAGGTGGTACTCGCCGTCGTAGTACACCAGCCCGTTCGGATCATTCATCCAGTTCATGGCCGGCGAGAAGTGAAACTGCGGCCGCTGCGGCTCCGTGTAGGTCGGCGTGTGCTGCGCGTGGACGAGCGCCCCCGGCACAGTCATGAGGAGCACAACGAGCACAAAGACGTGCCGGCGGCTATACGAAGTCATTGGTTTTGTACGGTCGTTAATGTCGTCGATCGAGGGGCCCGTCCACGGGCCCGCGGACGCGTCGTGTGGACTGAGAAGGGAGCGGAACGGGACCGCGCGGGCCCCGAGGCGTCGAGTTCCGGGCCGATGCCTCGGTGTTTGCAGCATCCGGCCAAGTCGACCGAATCGGCGGGTGAGGCCCATGATCGTCCCGCCTGGTGCTTCACGGTCGCCGGAAACGGACGAGCGGCGAGCCCCAAGCCCCCGTCTCGACGCCCTCTCGACTCCTTCATGGTACTTTGCACCGTCAAGAATAAACGATAGTCACCAGGACTCCAAGTTGCATCCTACCCGGAACCAAGAGATCCACGGGCTTCTTTGACGGGCCCTATTCAGCACGCGCCCGGTCCGCCTGCGGCTCGCAGCTGTGGAGCGGATGCAATCCCGCCGGGTCCAATGCCCACGAGGATAGACCGAGGATAGCATGACGAGGCTGCAGAGTCCCCAACCGTGCGCGGCGTGCTCCGGGCCCGTGAGGCCCCGCCCTACACGAGCCACCGAAAATCCCCCGCAGCAGAACTGATGGATGGTGTGTACGATACCCATGACGCTAGGCAGCCTGCAGTATTACCCATAGTTTATTATATTCTATCTTAGTTGTATAGTGCATCGGGAAATGGAAACGGGACGCGGTCCTGGTATACCCATTTCGCGCGCACTCAATGATATGAGAGGTGCAATGGGTCGAAAAGCTATTCTTCGCCTTTATGAATAAATAATGAATGACCGAAACCTATACACTCAATCGATATATAGTATGCCGCAGACAGGTTGTTATTACATGATCCAACATCACACTAGCCGACAACGCAATGATTGAGATGCTTTCCCAAACCTGGCCGTGGTACGTAGCCGGGCCGCTCATTGGCCTGCTCGTCCCGCTCTTGCTGCTGATCGGGGGCAAACAATTTGGCATTTCCGCCAACCTCCGTCACATGTGTGCCGCCACCATACCCGGTCAAATTGAGTTCTTGCAATATGACTGGAAGAAAAGCGGCATCTGGAATCTGACCTTTGTGGCGGGCGTCATCATCGGTGGCTTTTTGGCCGCCACGTTGCTGCCCCACCCCGAGGCGGTCATCGGCATCTCCGAGGGCGCCATGGCGGAGTTGCGCACGCTCGGTATCACCGACTTCACGGGCCTGCTGCCGGCTGAGATCTTCAACTGGAGCAGCCTCGCGACGCTCCCCGGTTTCTTGATGATCGTGGGCGGCGGCTTTCTCGTAGGCTTCGGTGCGCGGTACGCCGGCGGATGCACGTCCGGGCACGCCATCAGCGGGCTGGCCGACATGCAGTTCCCATCGCTGGTGGCCGTGATCGGCTTCTTCATCGGCGGCCTGTTCGTGACGTACGTCCTGCTGCCGCTGCTGCTCTAAGACGCCGCCTGCCCCTTTGCCGCTCCGCTAAGAGATTGATTCTTCCGACTGAATTATGAGCACGACGACGCAACAACCTACCCAAACGACGCAGCAGGCCCCCTCCGAATCGGAGTTTTCGATTCGACCGGGCGGACTGCTCATCTACCTGCTGATCGGGATGTTCTTCGGCATCATCCTGGTCAAGAGCGAGGTCCTCTCGTGGTTTCGCATCCAGGAGATGTTTCGCTTCGAGAGCTTCCACATGTATGGCATCATAGGAAGTGCCATTGCTGTGGCCGCCGCTTCCATCCAGATCATCAAGCGGTTTGACGTGAAAACCTTCGGGGGCGAGCCGATTTCGATCAACCCCAAGGTCTGGGGCGAAGGCTACCGGTACTGGATCGGCGGCATCCTCTTCGGGCTCGGCTGGGCCTTGCTGGGCGCTTGCCCGGGGCCGATGTTCGCCCTGATTGGAGCGGGCTACCCGATCATCCTAGTGGCCCTGTTCAGTGCCTTGCTGGGCACCTGGGCCTACTCGTACCTGCGCCCCAAGCTGCCGCACTAACCGTGCAGCCAATCGGCATTACGTCGTTCGTTTTACATCCGCACCCTTTCACGCACAACGATAAATTACGAGGTACCGACCATGCTATTCCGACAAATATTCGACGAGAAGCTCGCGCAGTACGCTTACCTCATCGGCTGCCAGGAAACGGGCGAGGCGGTCGTGATCGACCCCGAGCGCGACATTGACCAGTATGTGGAAATGGCCGAGGAGGAAGGGCTGCAGATTGTGGCCGTCACGGAAACCCACATCCATGCCGACTTCCTGTCGGGCGCCCGGGAGTTCGCCGAGCGCTTCGACACCAAGCTTTACCTCTCGGACGAAGGCGATAAAGACTGGAAGTACGAGTGGGTCAAGGAGCCCAAGCAGAGCGGCGGCGCGTATGATTACACGCTGCTCCACGATGGCGACACCTTCACGGTCGGCAATATCGAGGTGCAGGCCGTTCACACGCCTGGCCACACGCCCGAACACCTCTCGTTCCTGATCACCGACAAGGGCGGCGGCGCCACCGAGCCGATGGGCATTGTCACGGGCGACTTCGCGTTCGTGAATGACCTGGGCCGCCCGGACCTCCTGGAGTCGGCTGCAAAGGTGGAAGGCGTGATGGAGCCGTCCGCTCGCACGCTGTTCGATTCCGTGCAGCGGTTCCTCGACATGCCGGACTACCTGCAGGTGTGGCCAGCTCACGGCGCCGGATCCACGTGCGGCAAAGCGCTAGGCGCCGTTCCGCAGACGACGATCGGCTACGAGAAGAAGTACAACCCGATGATCGGCGCGGCCCGGGAGGGCAAAGACGCGTTCGTCGATGCCATCCTCGCGGGTCAGCCCGAGCCGCAGATGTACTTTGCCCGCATGAAGCGCGACAACAAGCTCGGCGCTCCGGTGCTCGGCAAGCTTCCGCAACCGCAGAAGCTGACCGTGGCCGAACTGCGCGAGCACGCAGACCATGAGGAGTCGCTGATCGTCGACACGCGCATCGACCGCTCCGCCTTTATGGAGCACCACATTCCGGGGAGTTTGTATGCGCCGATGAACAAGACCTTCAACACGGTGGTGGGCTCGCTCGTCGTGGATGAAACGACACCGCTCGTGCTCATCATTGACGAGGACGACGTAGAGGAAGCCGTGCGTGACCTCATCCGGATCGGTTACGATAACGTGGCGGGCTTCGCCACAGTAGAAACCCTGCAGCGCTTCTTCGCGAAGGGCGGTCCCTCGGAATCGATTGAAGAAATCAATTTTGAGGACCTGGAGGCGCTCCGCAGCGAGGCGAACACAGAAGTTGTGGACGTCCGCTTCCGCTCGGAGTATGACTCCGCGCACGTGCCGGATGCCCGGAACGCCTCGTACACGCGTCTGCCGGAGTACGAAGCCGACCTGCCCACGGACAAGACGCTCCTCGTCCACTGCGGAAGTGGAGCCCGCGCCGCGGCAGCGACTGCGTTCCTCCGCCGGACCGGCCGCAACGTGAAGTACGTGAACGACGCCTTTGACAACTACGCGGCGTCCAAGGAGCCGGTTACAGCCTAAATCTGGGCAAACTGGTAATCTAGTGCATTCGGAGGCGCTGTCTATCACGGGCAGCGCCTCCGGCATGTGCGGCCAACGCCCATCGCGTTGCCTCATACGCTTACATCATCCCACGCTTACCTCTTTTCCCCGAACGCGCTTACCCACATGCAACGCCTTCGTCAATTCGTTCCGCTTCTCGACCAGCTCGCCGATTACGAGCAAGAGCAGCTGCAAGGCGACCTCTCGGCCGGCCTGACCGTCGGCGTCATGCTGATTCCGCAAGGCATGGCGTACGCGCTCATCGCCGGCCTGCCGCCCATCTACGGCCTCTATGCCGCACTCGTACCGCTCGTGGCCTATGCGCTGTTCGGCACCTCCCGCCAGTTGGCCGTGGGGCCGGTGGCGATGGTGTCGCTTCTCGTGGCGGCCAGCGTCGGCCCTATCGCGGGCGGCGACATGGAGCAGTACATTGCGCTCACCCTCATGATTTCGGTGATGGTGGGCCTCTTCCAATTCATCTTGGGCGTTGCGCGATTCGGTTTTTTAGTCAACTTCCTCTCCCACCCCGTGCTCAGCGGATTCACCTCCGCGGCTGCACTCATCATTGGACTCAGCCAGCTCAAACACCTCCTGGGCGTCGACATCCCGCGCTCGAATTACATCCACGAAATTCTAATAAGCGCCTATGCGAAGATGGGGGCGATCGAGCCCACCACGTTGGCGCTCGGACTCGGAAGCATCGCGCTCCTCGTCGTCCTGAAGCGCTGGAAGAAGGCATTCCCGGGAGCGCTCGTAGCTGTAGTGCTTACAACGGCCGCCGTCTGGGCCTTCGGGCTGCATCAGAACGGTGTGGCCATCGTGGGCGACGTGCCGCGCGGATTGCCCGACTTCTTCGTGCCCAGCTTTGAGCTCGACACGATCCAGTCGCTGATCCCGGCGACGCTCACCATCGCTCTCGTGGGCTTTATGGAGTCGATCGCCGTGGCCAAGGTGTACGCCTCACGCCACCGCTACGAAGTCGACGCCAACAAGGAACTAATCGGGCTCGGATTGGCGAACCTCTTCGGCGCCTTCTTCCGCGCCTATCCCACGACCGGTGGCTTTTCCCGCACGGCCGTCAACGACCAGGCGGGGGCGCAGACGAACCTCGCCGGCCTGTTTAGCGCTGTCGTCATCGCCCTCACCCTGTTTCTGCTAACCCCTCTCTTTTACTACATGCCGAAGGCGGTGCTCGCCGCTATCGTGATGGTGGCCGTCTTTGGACTAATCGACATCGAGGAGGCGCGCTACCTCTGGAGGGTAGACCGGAAGGACTTTGGGCTGATGATGCTGACGGCCGCTGCGACGCTGTCACTCGGCATTGAGGAAGGGATCCTGGTCGGCGTCATCGTGTCGCTGATTGCCATCATTCACGAGATTTCGCAGCCCCATACGGCGGTGGAAGGCCGACTGCCCGGCACAGAGACCTACCGCAACCTGCAGCGCAACCCGGAAGCCATGACGCGCGCCAGTGTCGTCGTCGTGCGCATGGATGCGTCGCTATCCTTCGCGAACGCCGCAACGTTCAAAGACCTCATCATGGAACTGGATGTTAAGGACCCGGAGCTCCGCGCGGTGGTGATCAATATGTACCCCGTGAACCGAGTCGACTCGACGGGGGCCCATACGCTGCATGAGATCATCGAGGATTGCCGCCGGAATGGCGTTGACATCTACTTCGCGGGCGTGAAGGGTCCCGTCCGGGATGTGCTGGCGGAAGCCGGTGTGATCGAGCAAGCCGGAATCGACCACTTCTTCCACGAAGTCCACGACGCCGTGGAGACGGCCTCCGATGAGGCGCCAGGGGACATCCGCGAAGCGCACGTGCGCTCGCCCGAGGCCGTCCCCTCCTCCTGATTTCTCGTTCCAGGGGCCTCGGCGCCGCCGAGCACTGCTCACTCCTCCTGAATTCACGAGCGTTCTACCAGAGCGGCCCCTGCGACCTCGGATCGCATCGGCCCTGCAAAGCGTTGGGGCAGTTCGTTCGCCTCCTGTCCAATAGCCTCCATCTCACGCATGCGCTGTCGCGCTTTTCGCTTCCGTTCACTTTTCTTCAGCTTCCTCCTTCTTCTCGGAATGGCCACACCAGGCGCCCTCCGGGCCCAGTCCACAACTGACACTACATTGGTGTCGTTGCTGCGTGGCACGGAACTGGGGATCGGCGCCCTGGTCCAGGCCGATGCGCTGATTGGAGACGACGCCATCCGCGATGGTTTTAACCTGCGCGCCACCCGCCTTCGCCTTCGGGGCGAGGCTCCCGGGCTGCAATTTTTTGTGCAGACCGATTTCAACCGGAATCCGTCTGTGCTAGACGCCCGGCTCCGGGTCCCGCTCTCATCGAAGGCCTCGGTGGCGGCGGGTCTCTACAAAACGCCGTTCAGTGCAGAACTCATTCGCTTTCGCGGTGCCCTTCGCACGTTGGAACGCTCCCGGGTCGTGAATGCCCTGGCCCCCCAGCGTCAAATCGGTGTGACCCTCCGCGCCGACATTCCTTCGTCGCCGCTCCGGTTTGAGGGCGGCCTGTTCAACGGCCCCCAAGACCTCCAGTCCAACGACAACAACTCGCTTCTGTACGTTGGGCGCCTGGCGAGCATGCTGCCCATCCGGGAGGGGGTACTGGATGTGGGCGTGCAGGCCGCATACAGCGAAGACCGGAATGTGGCGATCCCCCCTGTGACGAGTTCGTTCCGGGGCCAGCGTACGCTTTTCGGCTTAGATGCCGAGTTTCGGAACGAGCAATGGGTGCTGGCCGGCACGTGGATTACGGCCTCGCTGGATCCGCCCAATCGATCGAGCTACCAGCCGTGGGGGTATTACGCCACCGTGGCCTACCGCGTTGCCCCACGCCACCAACTGGTGCTTCGCCTAGACGGGTTCTCTGACGGACGAGCCGGCACGATGGAAGACGAACTGCTCGTGTTCGGCTACAACCTCTTCTGGACCTCGGCCCTCAAGTTCCAGGTCAACTACTCGGCCCTGCTAGACGAATTCGACGCGGGAACGCTGGGTGCTCGGTTGCAACTGGCCCTCAATTAGGAATTAGGGGAGCGACTCCGACCGGTGCCCGGTCCCGCACGGAACCAGTTCCAGAACAATCCCCGACTCTCCTGCACGATGCAGCCGGTTCCGGGCATGAATGTGGCACCATCGCCATGTGCCCTGGCCTGTTTTCAGTTGCACGAGCCACTCAGCGCGCTGGCGGTGCTGGCCAACCATCTCGGCCAGCTCCCACATGATGCGCGTCTGCTGATGCTCACGAACGAGTTCGAAGAAGCGGGGCTGGACGCGCTGCGCCGCGTAGTAGCCCAGAATCTGCCGGGCTAACTTACTGACGCGCTTGAGCTGCCCGTTGGCGTCTAGTACGATTTGTGCAGCGTGCTCCTTACATTGAACGGCAGGAAGAAATTGGAAGTCCCTCGCAGCATCAGCGCGGCGACGAGCGGGGGATGGAGTCGTGTTCGGCCTCATGCAAGAACACCCGTGTCAAACAGAGATCAGATAGAAAGAAGGGATACGCCCCAGCAACCGCGCAACGACGAAGGGTTGTTAGCGACGGCCGAGCAGCGGCGCGTGCGGGGAAGTGCAATATACGGGGCCCTCTGCAAGCCGCTTAGGAGGTATAGCCCGCGCGCGCCCGACTTTCGGCTGATCTCCCCATAGTGCTTTTCTTCATACCCCCCAGGGCACACCATGACGCGTGATCACCACCGCACGTCGGGCGGGCGTAGGCCGTGCCAGGAAAGCTTTCCCAGCACGCAGACATGCGCAGCGGGGCCAGCCCGATGCCCCACTGATCCATCATCCACCCCCTGCGGATCCATCGGGCTGGCCGATCCGTCTGCGCAACTCGGACTCTCGGTAACAACGTCTAGCGGAGTAACCGCCTTGTGGGCTGAACCGCGTCGAGTCTGCTCTTATGATCTTGCACGAGGCGTTTCGGATTTGAAGGTAATCCCTTCATTGCAGCGTGGTGCAGGACCTGATCACCGTGTGGGAATTTTTACTACGTCACCGAGGCCTTCCCTTTTTCTATTTGACCCTGCTACCCCGCAAGCGGCAGCAGGGAACGAAATTCGAACCGGAGTGATTGACGTTCTCCCCCTGCGTGAATCGCGACACATACTGCATGCTCCTGGAGGACCGGCCAGCCACTCTCTGCCCCCTTCTCCGCCGCCTCTCTTCGACCGATGTACCCCTCGCCTCCAC
>JAAAPH010000382.1 GCA_009908415.1 Bacteroidota bacterium | reverse complement strand
GGCCTCCAGGTACTCAATCATGCGGTGCGCGTAGCCGATGAGCGGCGGGCACGCGATGCCGGTGCCTTCGAGGGCGTGCAGCGTGTTCGCGCAATCATAGCGCGAGGGATGGTCGAAGTAATCGATCAGTTCGGGTGAGATGCCGAGGTATTGGCCGAGGCCCGTCTGCATGAGCGAGCGCGCCAGCTTGGGCGGGACGGGGATGAACGCCGCGCGCATCTCCATCAGGTCCGTGAAGAGCTCCAGGATCTCCTGCGTCGTCATCGGGTGCGGGTCCGTGAGGTGGAAGACGGTGCCCGCGTGCTCGGCCTGCGCGAGGTGCGTCATCGCCTCCAGCACGAAATCGACCGGGACGAGGTTGACCGTGTTGTCGCCCGAGCCCACCTTCGTCATGAACGTGACCTTGGGCAGCTTGCGCAGCGCCTGCAGGATGAAGTACGGCCCGTCGAACTTCGACGTCTCACCCGTCCGCGAGTCGCCCACCACGATGCCGGGGCGGAAGACAACCGTCGGGATGGCGTCCATCCGGTCCTGCACGAGCACCTCCGCATGGTACTTCGTTTCCTCGTAGTGATTCTTGAAGCCGGCCGCGTGCACGAGCTCATCCTCGTAAATGACGCCCGTCCGCTTGCCGGAGACGTACGCCGTGCTGATGTAGCTGAAGAGCTCCAGCTGATCGCAGGCGGCGAGCACGTCCAGCACGTTCCGCGTCCCGTCGACGTTGACCGTCCAGCCGATGGCGCGGGGGATCGTGAGGTCGTAGACGGCGGCGAGGTGGAAGGCGTGCGTCGTCTCCTGCTGGAGCGCATCGAGCGCGCTGCCGAGGCCGAGGTCCGGCTCGGTGATGTCGCCGAGGAGCAGTTCGGCGCAGTCCTGCAGGCCGAGGTCCGCCAGGACCTGCTCGGACTGGGCCTGGAACTTGGGCTGGATGAGCAGGCGGAACGACGCCTCAGGATGCTGTGCGGCCAAGTCGCGCACGAGGCGCGTGCCGAGAAAGCCAGGAAACCCGGTGAGGAAGATGGAACGCATGGATACTTGCGGACGGGCCGGTCGAAGGAAAGGAGATTGCGATTCATATACGCTCGGCAGCGCTTCCGGTTTATGATGGGTGATCGCCCTCGGGGCCGCGTCGTTCGCAATCGGACCGGCCAATGTGCACCTTGACGCGTACGCCCGCCCTGCCCTCATCGCCGCATGCGCCGCCAGGGGCAACTATTTGTCGGGTCTACGGTTAGGCGTCATGCTCATCCTGCTGCAAATGCATTCGCTGCATCGTGGCCACCTCGCGCAACCAAGGCACATCGGCCGGGGCATCCGGCCCCGACCCGGGCGACGTCGCGCCGTCCGACCGGGCGGGGTATGGTCAGGACAATGGGGTGGCGGATGACGCGACGCGCGAAGCCTCGCTGCAGGCGACCGGGGCAGAAAACGAAGACGCGACGGCGCATGACGATAGCGCCGAGGCATCGATGACCTCGCCTCAAAAGTCGCCGCTGTCGGACTTCGACCCGCTGGCGCCGTATCGCGGGGCCGTGCGCCGGTTCTTTACCGTATACCGCCATGTGCTGGGCCTGCTGGCCGGTGGGCACATCGCCTACGTGCGCGCCCTGCCCAGCATCCAGAAGAAAGGGCTGCGCTCGGCCGGGAAGCGCGCGCTCGCATGGGTCCTCCGCCTCTTCACGAAGGCGGAGATCGTCAACTTACCGTTCCCGAAGCAGCTCCGGCGGCGGCTCGAAATCCTCGGCCCCACGTTCGTCAAGCTCGGGCAGATCTTGGCCATTCGTGAGGACCTGCTGCCGGCCATCATCACCGAGGAGCTCGATAGCCTGATGGACCACCTGCCGGAGATTCCCTTCGCGCAGGTGAAGGCCATCCTGGAGCGCGACCTCGACCGGCCCGTCGGCGCGCTGTTCGCGTCCATCGACGAAGAGCCGCTGGGGTCGGCGTCCATCGCGCAGGCGCACCGCGCCACGACGAAAGACGGCGACGAGGTGGTGTTCAAGGTCATCAAGCCCGGTATCCGCGAGGTCATCACGTCCGATCTCAAGCTGTTGGAGATCGTCGGCATCTTTCTCCATTGGATCATCCCGCAGTACCGGCCGCAACAGGTCATCGACGAGTTCAGCAGCTACACGCGCCGCGAGCTCGACTACTCGTTCGAGGCTGACAACGCGGAGATCTTTGCGACCAACTTCCAGGACATGCCCGGTGTCGTCTTTCCGACGATCTATCGCGAACTGAGCTCGGACGACGTGCTCACGATGGAGTATCTGGACGGCATCCGGCCCGGCTCGCCCGCGTCGCTCGCTCTGAGCGCCGATGAGCGCGAGCGCGTCGTGGACTTGGGCGCGGCCGCGATCATCCGCATGCTGTACCAGGACGGCTTCTTCCACGCCGATCTGCACGCCGGCAACCTACTCATCCTGCCCGGCGACCCCATCCGCATCGGGTTCATCGACCTCGGGATGGTGGGGCGCTTTGGGCCGCGCGTGCGCCGCCGCATGCTGTACTACTTCTACGCGCTCGTGCGGGGCGATGAGGACAATGCCGCGCGCTACCTGTTGCAGATGGCCCGCATCGGCGAAGGGGGCGACCCCGAGGGCTTCCGCCGCGCCGTGGCCGACATGATCCGCCACTTCTCCATGCAGAGCGGCCACGGCGATCTCAGCATCGCGCAGATGATCTTGGAGTCGCTCAGCCTCGGCGCCCGCTATCGCGTCTTCTTCCCCGTCGAGATGACGCTGATGGTGAAGGCGCTCGTCACGTTCGAGGGCGTCGGCCGCACGCTCGATCCGGACCTCGACGTGATCGCCCTCTCGCGCAAGCACACGACGGACATCTTCCAGAAGCGGTTCGATCCGCGGGCGCTGGGGCGCGAACTGCTGGCGAATGCGCCGGAGATGATCGACATGGCCGTGCAGCTGCCGAAGCTCCTTGCCTCCGGGTACGGGTACCTCGAAGAGTCGCTGAGCGACCGGACGCCCGAGAACCCGCTCGCCGGGCTGCGGAGCAGCATCATCGCCGGCTCGTGCATCCTCGCGGGCACGTGGGCGGCCGTCAGCGGCGGTGCCTGGTTCCTGTGGCTCCCGCTGTACGTGATCGGCTTCGTCCTCGCGGTCTTTGGCCGGAAGACGTAAGGAATGGCGAGGGGGGGCTGCGAATGGCCAGGAGGGGCGTGAGTGGGCAAAGAGCCGAGGAATCGGGAGAACGAAGAGCCGAAGGAGACACCCTCGTCTGTTGCTTCCCCGTTTCTCCCGCTCACACCGTCCCATTCGTGTCGGCGGAGACGCGTTCGAGGACGCGGTCGAGGCGTTCCAAGACGTGATCGGTGCGCTCGAAGAAATGCGTGCGATGAGCAGGGGCGGTGGTGGGATCATCGTCCCCGAAGAGCGTGCGCGAAGGGTCCTTCAGCGCGTCGAGACGGAGCGTCAGGCCGTTCCGCTCCAGCATGGGTTGCAGCGTGTCGGCCTGGGCGAGCAGGTGGTTGCGCGTGGCCTGGTAGGCACACTCGGCCACGTCGTGCCGGTTCGAGAAGCTGAAGACGTTGGAGAAAAAGAGCGCGTTCTCCTCGTACTCTGGCTCTACGAGCAACAGGTCGGCATCGGGGTGGGTGTGGGCGTACTTCTTAAAGCCGGTCTTCATGCGCGAGTCGACGATGGCGCGGAACGTCTGCGAGAGCACGGCCGGCAGGCCGCCATCCATCAAGCTCTGCTGGCGCAGCCCGTCGATTTTTTGTTCGAGCTGCACGTTCACGGGCACGATGGGGTTGATGCAGAAGAGCAGGTCCACGCCCGCGTCGAGCGCCACGCTGGCATGCACGGTGCGCCGTGCCACTCCATCGATGTAGTAGCGCCCACCGATCTCTACGGGGCAGTACAGGCCGGGCAGCGCCGTACTCGCCTGAATGGCTTTCGAGATGGGCACGTCGTCGCGCCCGGCTTCGCCGAAGCAGGTGACCTCGGCGGAGTCGAGGTGCATGGCCACGATACGGAGCGCTGCGCCGAGGCGGCGGAAGTCATTCGTGCGCCCGCCCGTCGAGAATGCACGCGCCAGAAAGCGCTGCAGCGGCGCATTGGTGAAGAGCCCCGTCGGAACAGCCGCGCCGAGGTTCACCATCAGTCCGGCCAGCGACAGGTCGCCCGGGTTGCTCACGTACTGGCCGAGCGTGCCCAGCAGCGTGCGCGGGAGCCGGCCCAGGCGCCCGGCGTACTCGCGGAAGGCCGGCGTGAACAGCACACCCGGGTCCAGGTTGAGCGGCGGCTCGGCCTGTGAGATAACAGCCTGGGTCAGCGTGCGCGCCGAGACGCCATTGGCCAGCAGCGCGCTGATGAGTCCGCCGGAGCTCACACCGACGTACACGTCGAGTTCATGCAGGTGGACTCCGCCGATCGCCTCTTCGAGTGCGTTCAGCGCCCCGATTTCGTAGATGGCTCCTTCGATGACGCCGCCCGCACAGGCGAGGCCAATCTTGATCGGCGAATGGTTGGTGGAGCGGGTCATGAGTCAACGGCGATCCGTTTGTAACAGGCGTAATGAATGGAACGCACATGCTGGAAGCGGTTCCGCCTGCACGGGGGTGCGCAGATATCGTGCCGAGGGCATTGGCCCGGGCGCATCGGTCCGGGGCAACCAAAAAGGGAGCCCCGGCGACCGAGGCTCCCTCGAAGCGAAACCGGTGATGCGTCTACTTGGCCTCTTTCTCGATGTTTTTGGAGAGCGTGTCGATCTGTTTCGACAGCTTGTCGACCTTCTTCGACAGCTCGCTGACCTCCGAGCGGGTCGGCACGCCGAAGCGCTCCAGGGCCTTATCCACCGTGTTAGCCACGGCCGACTGGGCGGCGGTGGTGGTTTCCTCGGCGCGCTCGACCGCCTTTTCCTGCTGCTTGGCCACGCGGTCTGTGAGGGCCTTCACCTGCTTGGCACTCAGGTCTTCGTACTCCCTGCCACGCTCTACGAGGCGGGCGAAGAGCTTCGAGCCCTCCTCTTCCACCGTGGCCAGTGCGCCGAGGCCGGCGAGCCATACGTCGCGCCCGCGGTCGGCTAGCTCTTTCTGCATCTCCTCGAACGGATTCTTGTTTTTGTCTTTGGTCTTGGTGCTCGTGTCAGCCATGGTAAACCTCTCTCGTGGTTGGTGCGTGCTCCAGCGATCGTGTTGCGTGGGGAGTCGGGGGCTTTGGCCCGCAGCACGGCCAGGCCTAATCCTGGTCGGCCGGTCCATCGTCCGCACCGGTTGATGCGCGGGACGGATGCTCATCGACCTGTTGGATCAGGTCCGCCAGTTGGGCCTCCAGGTCCTGCAACTGCTGGCGCAGTGCTTTCAACTCGCGCGCCTGCGGCGTCTGGACGAGCCGGTTTAACCGCACCATCGAGCTGTGGATGATGTCATCCATGCTGTGCTTCAACTGCTCGAAGCCGCTGTCGATGGCCTCACTGCTCTGGCGCAGCAGGTCGTGCAGGAGGTCGGACGGAATGATATGATCGCCATTCTTGCCCTCCTCCAAAATGATCTGCGTCAACGTCTGAGCGGTTAGGTCGCGGCCGGTGGCGTTGTCCTCAATGCGCACGGTAACGCCCTGGCGAACCAGGTCCGCTACGTCACTGAGCGAGACGTACGAACTCGCTTCCGTGTCGTAGAGCTTCCGGTTTTCATATCGCTTGATGAGTCGCGCCATGAATGCGTCGCGGCTTGACGTCGTGTGATGGGTAACGCGGTGCGTCATTAAGGTCAATGGTTATGACGCAGTGTGTTATCGAATGATCCTGGTGATGGGCGCTTCGTGGCATTTTCATGCTCGGCTGTTGTCCGGGCGGTTCCGCCAACCGATGTTACGCCTGTGCTGTGCGGTGGGAGTGGATGACAAGCTCGTGCCCAATCGGTATCTTCGATTTCGTGCTCGGCCCTCCCACTACGCTACCGTCTCCCTGTCGTATGGGCATGCTCACGGTCAACGGCACGCGCCTGCATTACCGGAACGAAGGCGCCGGCGAGCCGCTCGTGTTCGTGCACGGCCTCGGATCGAGTGGGCAGGATTGGGCCAAACAGGTCGACGCGTTTGCGGACCGGTACCGCGTCATCACGTTTGATGTGCGCGGGCATGGGCAGTCGGACAAGCCCGAGGGTCCGTACAGCATCCCGCTCTTCGCGGCCGACACCGCGGCGTTGCTTCACAAGTTGGAGGCCGTGCCCGCCACTATCGTGGGCCTGTCGATGGGCGGCATGATTGCCTTCCAGCTTGCCGTCGATACGTCCGACCTTGTGCGGCGCCTCGTCGTCGTGAACAGCGCGGCCGAGGCGAAGCTCGATTCGCTCAAGGACCGCTGGATTTACTGGTCGCGCCGGCTTGTCTCCAATTGGATCGGCATGCGCGCGACGGGGCGGCTGATTGCCCACCGGGTCTTTCCTAAGCCCGAGCAGGGGCGGCTCCGGCAGGCGTTTATTGACCGCTGGGCGGAGAATGACAAGCAAGCCTACCTCGCCACCATTGACGCCATCGCCGGCTGGAGCGTGATCGATCGCCTCGACGAGATCGCCTGTCCCACGCTCGTCGTGGCCGCGGATGAAGACTACACGCCCGTGTCGGTCAAGCGCGCGTACGCTCAGCAGATTCCCAACGCCGAGCTGGCCGTCATCGAGGATTCCCGCCACGCCACGCCTGTCGAGCGACCGCGGGCGTTCAACCGCACGCTGCAGCGGTTCTTGGAGCGGGAGGCGTAACGCGTGACGGCCGGCCCCCCGCTCCGCGGGGTACGTTCCCCGTAGTGTGCATGCCAAGGCATGGGAAGGGAAGGGCGCCTTCCGCCACGCGCACGCCTCAATGTACGTAGCTCCCGGCGTTGATGTCGATGGTCGCGCCGGTGGCATGATCGGCGAGGCCGCTGGCGAGGAAGACGGCCGTCGGCGCGATGTCATCGGGCTCAGTGAGGCGGCTCAGCGCGAGGTCGCTCGTCGCGTAGTCCTCGCCGTATTCGTCGATGAAGTCTTGCGCCATATCAGTGCGCGTGAAGCCGGGGGCCAGCGTGAAGGCCACGATGCCGTCGTCGCCGAAGCCGCGTGCGATGGAGCGCGTGAGCGCCACGAGCCCGCCTTTGGAGGCGGCGTACGCCATGTAGTCGGGCGTGTCGCCGCGGAAGGCGGCGCGCGAGGCGACGTTGATGATGCGCCCGCCGCCCTGTGTACGGAAGTGGCGGATGGCGCGGCGGCACAGCAGCTCCGGCGCACGCAGGTTCACGTGCATCGTGCGGGCCCAGCCCTCGGCCCACGCGTCGTCCGACCCGTCGAGCGGAAGCTGGGCGGCCACGCCCGCGTTGTTCACGAGTCCATCGACCCGACCGAACGCCGCGGTCACGTCGTCGAACAGTTGCGCGCCGCCGGCGATGGTGGCGAGGTTAGCCTGGAACGGCTCCGCCGCGTTGAGTTCATCCGCGAGGGCCTGCGCCGGCTCGGCCGTCCGGTGGTAGTGAATGGCGACGCGGGCGCCCGATGTGCCCAGCGCGCGGGCAATGGCCCGGCCGATGCCGCGGCTCGCGCCGGTGACGAGAATGGTTAGGTCGGAGAGGTCGACGTGCATAGGGGGGACAGAACGAGTGAGAGTGTGACTGGCGGGCGCATTGGGGGCGGCGGTACGCCGTGAGGATAGCGAACAACAGACCGAAGATCGACCGCCATCCGCCCCAGCCGCCCGGCTACTCGTACCGCACCGTGGCCAGGCGGGGGCGCTGCGTGGAGTCGGGCGGCGCGACGCGGAATCGGATGCGTCCGAGCACCTGGCCGGCGGGCGTTTCCACGTCCACGCGCCAGTTGCCCGGCGGCACGTGCCGCTTGAAGGTGACGCCGCGGTAGCCGCCGCGCCGCCCGCCTGTCACCGCATAGCGGATGCGATCCGTCGTCATCCACGTCAGGCGTTCCGGGTCAAAGCGCTGCCAGTGGTGGACGATGGGCGTCTCCAGCGCTGTTGGGGCGAAGACGGCGGCAAAGCAGTGCACCGTATCGCCGGGGGCGGGATGGAAGGTGTCGTCGGCGTGCCGCCAAGGCTGGTACCACGGAGCGGGCTCGTAGGTCAGTTCGAATGCGCCGTTTTCCACGTGCACGGCGTGGTACACGCCGCCGGCCCGGAGCGCGAGGGGGACGGGCGGAATCCAGTTCTGCGCGTAGAACAGGTGCATGAGTCCGAGCAGTCCGACGACGAGGCCGCTCGCCGCCACGAGCCGCGTGCCCTGCAGGACGGCGCGGCGCCTCAGGTAGTACAGCATGCCCCCCAGCACGCACAGGCTCACGAGGCCGCTCAGGAAGAAGATGCCGTAGCCCATGGTGCCCAGCACCACGGGCAGGAAGAAGATGAAAAACGTGAGCGTCGCCAGAAAGTAGATCCCGATCAGCATGTACAGGTTGAACGCGCGCTCCCAGACGAATTCGTTAGCTACGAGGAGCCCGATCAGTACGACGAGGAAAATCGACGACGCCCAGGAGACACTCTGCGCGTAATAGATGACGTAGGCGCTGAAGAGCGCGCCCGCCAAGAATTGAATGGTGGGTGCAAACCACGGGCGGAGGCGGCGGAGGCGCGGATGCTGCAGCCGGTCGTGCCGGTCGAGGATGGCGAGCACGACGAGCGTGCCCAGCACGATCAGGTAGGCGAGCAGGAAGAGGTTATCGAACCACGCGTCGATGCGGCGGAGAGTGGCGGCGTCCCACGCTACCCCGCCGAAAAAGAAGGCGGTGGGCCCGAGGTACTGGTGACGGTGGTACAGGCGCCGGAGCAGCCGGAAGCGAGGGCTGCGTTCGAGGCGCCGCGGGATGGATTCCAGCATGAAGTCAGCCGGGCGTGGGCAGGTCCGGCTTCTTGACGCCTACAGCCTTGGCATCCGGCTTCTCCTTGTCGGGTTTCGGGCGGCGCCACAGCGGCACCGAGGAGCACGGCTCGCCGAACATGAGCTTGCGCGCCACGTCCTGCAGTTTCTGCGTGGCAATCATGTACGCCACGGTCGGCACGAGGTCGTTGCCGCAGCCTTTCACGACGACGGGCTTGTCGGCGTACGCGGACCAGTCTTCCTGCTCCAGCGCGCGCACGAAGTGGTCCCGCACGGCATCCGATTCACGGCCGAAGGTGACCGAGCGGGCGATGCCGTCGAGCTTCGAGGCGATGAGCATGTAGCCCCACGTGGGCACGATGGCGTCGGTGGAGCAGTAGAGGGCCACGTGGTGCCCGTCGTACTGCGACCAGTCGTGGGCTTTCACGTCCTCGCGGAACGGCTGCTCTTTCAACATGAGGCCTTCCACCAGAAACGGGCTGATGTCGAGTTCCGTAACGGGCTGCTCGTCCCACAGGTCGTCCAGGTTGTACACCTCAATGTCGCCCTGCGCAACGCGGTTTTCGATCGACTCCATGGAAGTTGTGCGGCTTGATGATCGCAAAAGAGATGGTGCCGCGTGTTCGAACCAACGCGCCGGGGAGCGGGTTTCGGGGCCAACCCGCCTGGCGGCATCAAAAAAGCGGACGTCCCGCTAGGGTAGCACGGGACGCCCGCCGGCCTCGTCGTTAGACGATGCAACAGAACGTGGAAATTAAAAACAGTCGGCGCACCGAGACGATCGGTCTCAATGCCGCGACCAATGTATGACCTAATCTAGACTTATTCTATATAAAGGGGCGGAGGAATGAGAAGTTCTGTTAAAGACCAGTACCGTGGCCGGCATGCGCGGCGGCCATTGGCCTGGATCCCATCGTTTTGTAGTTTGTTGCCGCTCCGTGCCCCCTCGCCGAGGAGCGCGTCCGCATCCGCGTTTTGTTCATCCCGCTGATCCCCGTCCTGTGAGTGCAGAGCTAACCATCACCCCCGTCGAAAACGAGTCCGAATGGACGCATGCCCAGGCCATCCGACGGCGCGTCTTCATCGATGAGCAGGATTGCCCGCCGGAGGAGGAGTGGGATGGCCTTGATGAAACGAGTCGGCACGTGCTCGGCACGGTGGGTGGGGAGCCGGTGGCGACGGCCCGCTGGCGCGCGGTGCCCTACGACGAGGCGCTCGCGGCCAAGCTGGAGCGCTTTGCCGTTTTGCCCGGCTACCGCGGACAGGGCTTCGGCCGGCAGCTCGTGCGCTACGTGCTCCACGATGCGCACCGCGCGGGATTCGACCGGTTTGTGCTGCACGCGCAGGCGCACCTCGAAGCGTTCTACGCGTCGTTCGGCTTCGAGCGGGTAGACGAGCCGTTTGTCGAGGCCGGCATCCCGCACGTCAAGATGGTCAAGCACGGCGTCACGCCGGAGGCGGCTTGACGGTCTGGTGCGGCGGAGGCTGAATCACAAACGCCCCACCGGGGCGAACCCGGCGGGGCGTTGTTCTCGAAGCGTGTTATCCTTGAAGAGCGGAACGGCAGTCACCCTTCGAGGTCGGCTTCGACCACCTGCGGGTTGACGCGCACCGTGGCCTTGGCGAGGAGCTCATCGCGCTGCTCTTCGAGGGCGGTCTGGCGCTGCTCGTTCATCAGGCTCTGGCGGGCCTGAGAGGTATCCATCATCTGCTGCATGCGACGGCCCGTGAGCTGGATGACGTGATAGCCGAAGCGCGTGCGCACCGGCTCCGTGGCGATGTCGCCCGAATCCGAGAGCGCGAAAGCGGCATCGGCGAACGGTTCGACCATGCGATCGCGGGTGAAGTAGCCGAGGTCGCCGTCGCGTGAGGCGGTGGGCCCTTCGCTGTGCCGCCGAGCGAGGGCGCCAAAGTCCGTTCCGGCCTGTGCGCTGTCGAGGATCGTTTGCGCCGTGGAGCGTACCGAGTCCACCGTGTCTTGCGGTGCGTTCTCGCCCACCCGGAAGAGGATGTGACGGGCGCTGATTTCCTCTTGCTGCTGGTCCCGGCGGTACTGTTCGATCTCCGACTCGCTCGGGGCATCCACATCGCTGGCCATCTGCTCTTGCAGGGCTTGCATGCGAACACGGGCGGCGGCCATGTTGCGGAGCGAGTCTTCCGTCATGCCACTCGCGGCGAGCGCCTTCTGGAACTCTTCTTCGCTCTGGAACTGGCTGCGCATCTGGCGCATCTGCATATTGACCTGGGCGGTGTCCGCGCTGACACCCGTGGTGCGCGCCTCACCCAGGAGCACGTGCCGCGTTGCGAACTGTTGGACCAGATTGCGGTGTAGGTCCTGGCGGCGCTCCTCGTTCATCTGGTTGGGGGGGATGCGTCGCATGAGCAGCTGCACCTGCTGGCTGTAGTCGGCGGCCGTGAGCGTGTCGCTTCCGTACTCGGACGACACGATGATTGCGTAGGAGCTGTCCTGCAAGGGCTCGCCGACCTGGTAGGCGACCGCGTCATCCTCGGCGCTCCCGTTGGATGAACTGGCGTTCCCGCATCCAGCGAGCATGAAAATGGCCCCCACTACGGCAAGCGCAGCAGAAATGGCAGACGAAAGAGGGTTGAGTCGATGCATGAAACAGGCAGGCTTGCATTCAGTGAGGTCGAGTCGGCGCGGGGATCCGTGCGGTGAGCCCCGGCGCCCGCGGTTAACACGGGTGCATGCACGCCGACAGCGAGAATGTGTTTCTACAGGCCGAAGGAATGTAACGGACCGTGTAATTTCAATGAACGCTGAAACTTGTATTTTACCCGCGTGTTTTGATGATCGAATTCCGAAACGACGCCGCGTTCGTCTAGGGGTTTAGGACGCCAGCCTCTCACGCTGGTAACGCGGGTTCGAATCCCGCACGCGGTACCACATTCCGAGTCCCCCCAGGGCGCTGACCTTCCTCCTCCCTCCTCCCCTAGGTCAGCGCCCGTTTTTTGTCG
>JAAAPH010000271.1 GCA_009908415.1 Bacteroidota bacterium | reverse complement strand
CTGCTGGATCTTCAGCTGGGCCTGGAGGGTTGCCACCGAGGAGAGGGCGGCGGTCTCCTCGAGGTCGAGCAGGGCGCGGCGCGACGCCATCAGCCGCACCTCGTCCTGCTCCAAGGTGCTGCGCCGATCGGGGGCAAGGTCATCGGTCGCCAGCGCGTTGCGGACGTTGGCGAGTTCGGCCGTGAGGCTGTCGAAGCGAACGCGCTGGCGGGGCGGGAGCGTGCTCGTCAGGCGGGTCTGCAGCTGCCGGTCTTGCAGGTGACGCGCGCGCGACCGGTCCAGGGCGAGAAAGGCCTCACCGGGACGATCTTGTGCGATCAGTACGCGCATGAGCCCCCGGCGCGGCGCCGACCAGTCGCTCGACGTGAAAGAGGCCCACTCGGTGGCGCGTAGGGAGGCGCGCACCTCGTTCGATACGGCGATGGCCTGGCGGTAGTACGTCTCCGCGCGTCGCAGGTCGCCCCGGTATTCATACACTTCACCGAGGTTCTCCAGGATGTTATAGCGGCGCGACTGGTCACGACCTACCTCGGCAAACCGAAGTCCCTCCGTGAACGAGGCTACTGAAGCATCCAGGCGGCCGGCCGCGAATTCGATCTGGCCACGGACCGAGCCGGCGAGGGCCAGGACATCGGGCTGGGAGTTCTGGGAAGGGTCGAATGACGCAGCGATCGACCGACCGCGCTCCACGTGCCGACGGGCTGACTCCAGATCCCCGAGCATCCGGTACGCGTCGCCGAGAATGATGTGTGTGCGTGCGAGCCGGTCGTTCCGGGCGTCCGGGTAGAAGTCAATCGCCTGTTGTAGGAGGTCGATGGCCCGACGGACGCGCGCCGTTCGCTTGGCTTCCGTGTCTCCGGGCCGGCTGTGCTTGAGAATATCTCCTTGCGTGAAGAGCGCGCGGCCCAGGGTTTCGCGCTGGTACTCCGAAGGAGAGGCACTCCGGGCCAGGCGTTCGGCACGGGCATAGTACTTCTGCGCTGTGCCGAGGTCGTCAATCTTCTGAAGGATCGTGCCGAGGTCGATCATCAGATCGGCGCGGTCCAGTGTATCGGCGGCCGGTGTGTGTGCAATGGTGCGCACGTAGTCGTCGACGGATTCGGTCAGGTTACCCAGTGTATAGTGCAGGTACCCGCGTTTGTTGAACATGAAGGCCGTCCGCGATGAGTCGGCGGCGGCGCTGAAGTGTGTGAAAAACCTGTCGAACTCCCGAAACGAAACGTCATACTGTTGCAGTTCCTGATAGGCAAGCGTCGTCCAATCGTAGGTTTGTATGACGCGCTCCTGAGCCAGCGACGTGGGCGTCGGCAGTGAGGCATCCTCGGGGGGGGATAGCGGGGGGGCGTTGGGCTCGTCCGGGGCGGGGAGCAGCGCATTGTAGCAGGCCCGGGTACGCTCCGAGGTTTGGGCCAATCGCTGGGTCGTTTGGCGCCACTGGCGCTTCTCCGCATCCGAGAGGCGTGCTTTGCCCAGGCCGTCGCTTACGTCCGCGCGGGCTTCTCGGGCCGCGGCGTACAGGCTGTCGCACTGCTCGGCCGTCGTCTGCGCAAAGGCGGGGAGCGGCAGCAGAAAAAGGGCGAGCAGCAGCGCAATCATAGAATGCAGTTGCAGCACACGCATGGTCAAAGTACTTTGGGAGAAATGACCCTCGTTGAATACATGCATCAATCTTCTCAGCAGACCCATGTCTACACTTGATCAACAACGCAAGCTGTTCGCACACGCCGCGGATGGCGGCGATGGTGAGAACGGCGGAACCAACGGCGAAGACCCGGACAATCCCAACAATGGAAACGGTGGATCAGACGATAGCAGGGGCAGCACCAACAGCGGGGATCCGCAATAATAGCAGAGGTCAGCAACCGGAATAAGCCGCGGGCGGATGGTGGTGGTAGTGCGAGCCCTTGCGGCTCTGGTTAGCTGCGTGCACACCTCTAACCTAGGAAATTTGAAGGAATGTGTAGAAGAGATGCGTTCATTTCTGCCAACGGTAGTGGTGCGGCACGGCACTATAGTGGTGCGGCACGGCACCATGTCAGCTAGCGGGTTGGGGGGCGCCGTCCGGCTCGAACGAAACAAGCTCCGCGGCGTACGGTCCCTGTTCACCGTCGAGTGCTGAATCCAGCGATTGGTCTGCGCCCAATGATCCTTCGAACGCTCCGCCTGCAGTCGTTCCGCGCCCACGCCGAGACGGAGCTGACGTTTGCGCCCAAAGTCAACCTGCTCTACGGGCCGAACGGCGTGGGGAAGACGAACGTGTTGGAGGCCCTCCACTACCTGTGCCTCACCAAGAGCTTCACGGCCTCGCGGGACACGTATGCCCTCCGCAAGAACAGCCCGTATTTCCAGCTGGAGGGGACGTTCGACAGCACGCGGCGCGATGAGCTCAAGGTGCGGCTCGTGTACGTGCCCAACGAGGGAAAAAAGATCTTCGTCAACGGCGCGCCACTCGACCGACTGGCCGACATCGTGGGGCGGCTGCCCGTCGTGGTGTTCTCGCCGGAGGATCACGCGCTCACCGCGGAGGGGCCCAGCGAACGGCGCCGTTTTCTGAACAACATCCTGAGCCAGGCGCATCCGGTGTACCTCGACGACCTGATGAAGTACCGCCGGGCGCGCCGCCAGCGCAACGAACTGCTCAAGCAGTACAAGAAGCGAAACGCTCCGCCGCCCGATGAGGTGCTCGCACCGTGGACCGAGGAGCTCGTCACGCTCGGGAGCCGCGTCATCGCGCGGCGGCTTCGCTTTCTAGGTGCCTTCACCGACTACCTGCGCCAGGCCTACGAACGGGTGGAGGACGTGACGGAGAAGCCCTCCATCGAGTACGATACGATTGCAGACTTCGACGCCGGAGCGACCGTCGAGGCCATTGAAGCCGACTTCCGCGAGCAGCTGGAGCGCACCCGGCAGCGTGAGCAGGAGCGAGGGCGGACGCTCCTTGGCCCGCAGCGCGACGAGCTCGTCTTTCGGCTCAACGACCTGGAGGTGCGCCGGTATGGATCGCAGGGACAGCACCGCACGTTCGGCATGGCGCTCAAGCTGGCGCAGTACTTCTTCTTGGGCGACCGGCTCGACGAGCAGCCGGTCCTGCTGCTTGACGACGCCTTCGGCAAGCTCGACCCCGAGCGGTCGGCCGTCTTCCTCGAGCTCTTGCAGTCCGATGCGATCGGACAGAGCGTGATCACAGCCACGCGCCGTGCGCCCTTCGCAGAGACCGTCAACTTTGATCGGCCCGCGCACTGCGCCATCCAGATTCATCGCGACGCCACTGAGGCCGTCACGGCCTCGCCCTGATCGCCCCGCGCACGCATCCATTCATTATCCACGACCTACTCTGATGGCTGCAAATTCTTCTCGTCGTTCATCGACCGCAGGTACGAATGCTCCAAGGCGCACGCCGATGTTTACCGGCGTCAATGCGCTGCGCTTGTTTCACGTGAAACAGTCGGGGCGCTCCCGCAGCCCGGAGCATCGGACCAGAACGCAGAGGCGGATGCGCTGGAGGGCGTGGACCCCCGCCGCGATTGTGCTGCTCATCGCGACCCTCTTTGCCTCGGGGTGCACCATCGGCGTGAATCCGGTATCGGGCAACCGGCGGGCGTACGGCTACTCGTGGGAGGAGGAGTTGCGCCTCGGCCGGCAGGCCGACCAGCAGATCGTGCAGCAGTACGGCCTCTACGACAACGAAGAGATGCAAGCGTACGTGGACCGGCTCGGGCGCGACATTCTGGAGGAGAGCCACATGCGGCGCGCAGGGACGCCCGAGCAGTTCCGCAACACAGAGTTTACCTTTCGGGTGCTCGATAGCCCCATCGTGAACGCCTTTGCGCTGCCGGGCGGTTACGTGTACATCACGCGCGGACTGTTGGCGCATGTGAACAATGAAGCCCAGTTGGCCGTGGTGCTGGGTCACGAGATTGCGCACGTCGCGGCGCGCCACGCCTCGCAGCAGGCGGCCAAGCAGCAGCTCGCGCAACTCGGCCTCCTAGCCGGCGCCATCGGCGGAGAGCTGGCCGGGTTGCCGGGCGGCGACATCCTGCAGCTCGGCGGTCAGGCGACGCAGCTGCTCTTCCTCAAGTACAGCCGCGACAACGAGCGGGAGTCGGATCGGCTCGGCGTCGAATACGCCGCGATGAACGGGTATGCGGTCAACGAGGCATCTCGCTTCTTCGAATCGCTGGAGCGCATTCAAGAGCAGAGCGGGCAGAGCCTTCCGACGTGGCAATCGAGTCACCCCGATCCCGGCGCGCGCGAGCAGACCATGCTTGAACTGGCCGAGAAGTGGCGCGCGCAGCTTCAGCAGCCGCTCGACAAGATCAATCAGGCGACCTACTATGACGAGATCGAAGGCCTCGTGCTGGGCGAGAACCCGCGGCAGGGCTTCACCCGCGATGGTCGGTTCTACCATCCCGACCTGCGTTTCCAGTTTCCGGTGCCTAGCGCGTGGCAGGTGAACAACCAACCGCGACAGGTGGTGATGGTCTCGTCGAATCAGAATGCCCTCATGGTGTTCACCATCGCTCAGGAAGACTCGCCCGAGGCCGCGGCCCAGGAGTTGGCCGGACAGCAAGGCCTCACCGTGTTGGAGCAAGGCGATGAGCGCGTAAGTGGGCTGTCTGCCCGGCGCGTCCTGGCGGAGGGGCAGACGCAGCAGGGTCAAACCGTTCGGATGCTGGCCTACTTCATCGCCTACGACGGCAACGTCTATCAATTTCAGGGCCTGACGCTGGCATCGGCCTACGACACGTACCGGCCCACCTTCCAGCGCACGATGCGCGGCTTCGCTACGCTCAACGACTCTTCCATCCTCAGCATTCAGCCTACGCGCCTAACCGTCCGCCCGGCCGAGCGGTCCGCCTCGTTTGAGGCGCTCGTCGCGGGATTCGGCCTGCCGGAAAGCTTCACGATCAACGAGTTGGCGATCCTCAACCAACTAGCGGTCGAGGAGCAGGTGTCAGCCGGTCGGTCCCTGAAACTAGTGAATAAGTGATCGGCAGAAGGAGGGGTAGCGCAACGGGAAGAGGAGGAATTAGCTCTCCACCTCTTCTACGTTCTGCGGGTTCTCGGTGCTCTTAGCTTCGCCCGGCGGAATTACTGTGCCCTCGCCCCCGAGCGCCATTTTTCCGTCGAGGTACACGTACACGCGCACCTTGATGTGGCGACGCTCGTCATTCTTGTCAGCTACCTTCACCTCAAGTGTAACCTCCGAGCCGACAGGCACGGGGCGCAGGAAGCGACACGAGATGCCGACAGCTACGCTTCCGTGGCCAGGGAAGTCGCGCCCCATCACCTTCGAGAGCAACCCGAGTAGCAGTACGCCGTGCACAATGGGTTTGCCAAAGCGCGACTTTTCGGCGTACTCCGGGTCAAGGTGAATGGGGTTGTCGTCGCCGGTAATATCAGCAAACGTCTGAACGTCCTCCGCACTGATGACGCGAGTGGTCGTGTACGAGTCGCCAACTTCAATCGTGTCGTAAGTGTTAGCCATGGAGTGCGTGGGCTTCAGCGAAGTGAGCAGAAATGATCCATCGAACAATATGGACCAGTACTCCCAAAGTTAGAAAGAAGGAACGTAAAATTCCTATCTGCCGATCGATCCCAAGAACGAGCAGTAGATATTTTTCATATGTGTTTGTAAAATAGTGAGATGGGCGATCATTTAGGTGGCGGTTGCTTCATTGAGGTGCGCAGAGCACAATACACCCGATCAGCGATATGATCCCAGGTGGCCTCATTAAGCACGCGCTGGCGGCCCTGCTCCCCAAGCCGGCGCGCAAGCGCCTCGTCGCGGAGAAGCCGAATCACCGCTTGAGCTGTCGCTGCCGGATTGCGGGGCGCCACGAGCAAGCCAGTCTGTTCGTGCCGAATAGCATCGGGTACGCCACCCACTCGCGAGCCGATGACGGGCGTGCCACACGCGTTGGCTTCAAGGTATACTAAGCCAAACCCCTCGACGTCGCCCGGTACTTCATGGCCCGCCATCAAAAACACGTCAGCCAGGTTGTAGAAGCGGCGCAAGTCGTCGTGGGGAATTGAGCCGAGGAGGCGCACGTGGTTGTGCAGGTCGAGCTGGCGCGTCAAGGCGCGCAGCCGGGCCTCTTCGGGACCGTTGCCCGCAATCAGCAGGAGAGCGTTCGGCATAACGTCTACAACGTGCTTCATGGCTCGGATTGCTGTGTCAAATCCTTTTTTTCGCACGAGGCGTCCGGCAGAGAACACGATGGGGTGCGCGTCGGCATCGAAAACGCTGCGCAGGTTGGGTACGGCCTCGGGGTAAAACACGTCCGGGTTCGTGCCATTGGGGATGACGTGAATCGCGTCAGATTCCACGCCGAGTTCTTTGCCGCGCTCAGCCAGGAAGCGGCTGACGGGGAGCACGCCATCGGCCGAGGCCAGTGCCAGGCGCCGCAGCCCGTCGTAAGCCCAGTTGAGCCAGTCCGCGTCAAAGGGATAGAAAACTGCATCCTTGCCATGCAGGCTAATGGCACGGTGGCGGGGATAGCCGGTTACGAGCTTCGACGGGATGGAGGAAAACGCCGTGGGCCACTGGACGTGAAACGCCATGTCGAATCGCTCGCGGGGCGCGATGCGCATGACGTGCGGGATGGCCCGGAGCACGAGCAGGTCGGGCCGAATCGGGAGCCGGTGGACCTCGTAGTTGAGGGCGGCATCAAACGCGCGGCTCTCTGGATGAGACGGGGCGATCAGCAAGAACCGCTCGCAGCGCGTGGCAAGCCGAGGGGCTAGCTCGGCCGTATACGTCTGGATGCCGCCCATGGCCGGCGGAAAGTCTTGACTGACGAAAAGAAGACGCATGGCGCAGGATGCTGGCGGAACTACCAACAGATATCGTGAGGGTGAAACCTCCTATCAGGGCGATGCTGCAGCAGTGGATGACGCTTCCAGGCCATGAGCGGCGGAGGCGGCCGGTGGTCTGATCAGGCCGACGATGCGAGAAAGTTAAAAATGTTGTCCGCAATGCGGTCCCAGTTGGCCTCGTCGACCACGCGTTGCCGACCCTGTTTCCCGAGGCGTTCAGCGAACTCGGGATTGGTCAGTAATCGGGTGAGCGCCTCGGCGGTGGCGGCAGGATCTCGCGGGGGGACCAGAAGCCCCGTTTGTTCGTGCCAGACCGCATCCGGCACGCCCCCGACGCGCGACCCGATGGTCGGCGTTCCGCATGCGTTTGCTTCTAGGTAGACCAAGCCGAATCCTTCAACGTCGTCCGGTTCGCGGTGGCCGGCCATGAGAAAGACATCGGCCAGGCTGTAGTAGCTGCGGAGCTGATCGTGGGACAGATTGCCCAAGAAGCGAACATGCTCCTGAAGGTCGAGGTCTCGCATTAGTTGTTTAAGGGCGGGGCCTTCCGGGCCATCGCCTGCAATGAGCAGCAGCACATCCGGCACCTCCTCCGTGACCTGCCGAATGGCCCGAAGAGCCGTATCGAATCCTTTCTTGGGAACCAGCCGACTTGCGGAGAGGACGATCGGCCGACCGTCGGCGCCTATCGACGTCCGAAGCTCAGACGTGGGTTCCGGGTAGAAGACGTCGGGGTTGGTGCCAAAGGGAATGACCGAAATCCGGTCGGACCCTGCGCCGAGCGCTCGGGCCTGGTCGGCGAGAAACTGACTGTAGGTGAGCACACCGTCGGCGTTAGCCAGAGATGTGCTGCGCAGGTAATCGTAGAGCCGCTGAAGAAGGGCAACGTTAAAGGGGTTGAAGACCGTGTCTTTACCGTTGACCGTTACCGCAACGCGATTGGGCGATCCCGAAAAACGCCGCGCGAGGAGGGAGGCATACACGGTGGGCCAGTGAAGGTGAAATGCCGTGTCGAAGCGCTCGGTCCGTGTCCGGGCGATCAGGTGCGGAATGGCCCGGAGCACGAGTAGGTCGGGGCGGATCGGGAGGCGGTAAATCGGGTAATCCAGCGAGGCGTCGACAGCCTCACAATTCGGCCGCGTGGGGGCAAGAAGCAGAAAACGTTCGCAGCGCTCGGCCAGCCGCGGCGCCAGTTCGGCCGCATACGTTTCGATGCCTCCCACGTCGGGGGGAAAGTCTTGCGTGACAAACAGAAGGCGCATGGGGAAGGACTCGGTCCAAAAATAAAGGCGCGTACTGAAAGCTCCACCTCCGCACTTGTTTCGGGCAAGACGGGCGCCGAGCGGGCCGGGATGGCGGCAAGCCGCAAGGCCAGCATGGGGAGGGGCGCACCGATTCCGTTGAGCGAGGAGGCGTCGAAGCCCGTCACAGGCGCAACCTCATGGGAGCCGATCCGGCGCGCGCCACGTGGACGGCGCTACTCCGGAGTTGTTGCCTCCAAGTCGGTTTCGGCCGTCGGAAGCGTATTCGCCGCGAGGTCGTCGGCTTCATCGTCCATGGAGGGGGGACCTGATCGGTCGAACCAAGAAACGCCGGCAAAGATGAAGAGGCCCAGGCTTTTGTCGAGGACGCGCTGGACGAGCAGCACCCCCGCCAGGGCGGCCTCCGGGACGGCCATTGCGCCGGCCATTTCAAGCCCCAAGGCGACGAACAAATCGGGGCCGGGTATGAAAGGAAGGCGTTTCGTGACGATCTGCGCTGCCAGGAGCGTGAGCCACGAGGACAGGGCGATTCCGGGCACGGTAACGGCCCATTGGGTGACCTGGAGGCCCTGCAAGAGAAGGAACCGGAAAAAATAAAGGGCCAGGATACCGAAAACCAGCGTGGTGGAAATCTTGAATACCGAGTGGCGGAACTGGAAAGCGACGGCCAGGATGGCGACGATCCCAACGAGGCCGCCGGCAATGTAAAACCAGGTTTGACCGCTGAGCACAGGCACGTCGACATAGCCGGATAGCACGAGGATGGCCAGAATCAGCACGGCGTTCAATGTCGAGGCCGCCGACGAGATAATCGTGTTGTCCTTGATGTGATGGGCAATCTCGCTGGTGGCGCGATCGAGGCGGGTACGACCCCACGAAAGCAAATACACCTCTCCGGAGTAATTTAGGACCTCCTTGTTATACACGGCACTCTTGAGCAGAGCAGGAAACAGCTCGCGGTAGGGGCGCTTCCAGATGTACCTGTACGCAATGGTCTGAAATACCGGAAGGAGGAAGTACATGACCAAGAAGATCACGTAGAACCAGGGCGTCGTGGGAAGCGCGTTCCAAACCTGGCCCCATCCTATGGTGGTCACCTGATACACCACGTAGCCGAGTATAGCGATGGTCACCCCCCGTTGGAGACCGGAAAGGATGCGCTTGCCTTGAGGCGTCCCGGCCCAGCCTTTGAGACGCTCGGTGGTGCGGCGGGCGAACCGGCGAAGCCGAAGAAGCAGCGAGCGGACGGTCGGTGGCATAGGTTACATGCGAAACTGAACAGACGAAGGAGGCGGACAACAGCTATAGACGGTTCAGGGAAAGCCCCCGTTTGCTCAAGCGAGACCCGAGATTCCTCTTCATCATGGAATGGCGCCGTAGGTCCAGGGAAATTTGCGGCTCAATCCTGCCCCCATACAACAACCACAGGGGGCATCCCAAGGCCCATGGAAACAGGCGGTATGCTCGGCGCCTGAAGAGGCCGGCCGAGACAACAACGCGCGGTGTCGTGTTTCGATGCGGCGTCAAGGTGCTCGAATTGGCCCCGAGGGTTGAGGACGAAGATGCGGTCTATCCCCACTGCTCGATGCGCCGCCCGAGAAGCGTGTACAAGCGCTCGTTGTGAGGGGCGTAGAAGTCACGCAATTGGTCGCGAACGGCGGGCGGTGCTGATCGTTTCCAGGGGGTCGAGACGAGATCGACGGGCCACGTCAAGGCAAAGGGGATGGGCAACCAGTAATTCAGATAGGCCCGCGCCTTACTGAAGGAGTGCACATGGCGTGCCTTACTGGGGGCATCCGGGGCAAAGTTGGGGGCGAGGTCAAGGAACGAACAGGTTTTTTGGATGCCGCGTTCGGGGTTTTCGACCACGTCCTCCTCGAACGTCAGAACGAGGAGTTGGTCGCGATCAAAGACCTCCAGATAGTCACGGAGTTGCTGTTCGTAGATGCCGGTCGACAGGATTCCGTGCCGCCGGCGCAGGTCGGTATGGTCGCCGAACAGGAGGCGCTCCATCGAAAGGTGAGGCGGAATGCGCCCTCGGGTCAAGTGATGGTTGTACGCCGAGATGGCTCGGTCAACCGGGTTCCGGATGATAGCAATGAGCTTGGCATCCGGCAACACCTCGGCAACCCGCCGATGCGAATTGGGGAGGTCGGTGCTGACCGCATCCGCGTTCGTCCACATGTAACCGGGCGTCTTTTCCCCGACATGGGTGGCGCTACCCGCAAGCAGAAACCGCCGTTTGTACCAGTCCACCCCACGCCGGTAATTGCGCGCGTTGTTGAAAAAATGAATCTCCCGGCCGGGCATGTATACGTCGGGATGCTGGCGGAGAAGCGCACGCAACCATGTGGTCCCCGCTTTTTGCGCACCGATAACAAGAAAGTCTGGAAGCCTGCCGGCGTTGAAAGAGAACATGGGTGAATGAAATCGCACGAAAGGGGCGGTCGGGAGCAAGCACGTAATCACCAGCGGTTGGATGCGGGCGCGACGGGGAACCCCGATCCCGCGTGGAGGCGGTCAAAGACCCATGGGCATTCCCCAGCGCGCTTCCTGGCTGATGAAGAGGTCGGGCGTTTGTCGCACCTCGTGCAGGGGCCTCCCGCTGAATTGAACATTCTACACCGATGTCTGCCGAGGAAGATGCCCAAAACATGATGTTTTGATTTGTAATCCATACGGCGGGTGCGTCGTTCGGGCGCCCGAAGCGTCGTGATACGCCTGTGCGGAAGGCCAAGGGGCTGCCGGAGTAACTCTGCGATCCAACGTACTACAGATTGGCGTGAAGGCCAGATGCCGAAGAACGGAAGGGAAGAGGGGTGTATGTTTGATTGGACAGAAATCCACGCTGTTGGCTGGATGAGCGAACGCGCTAAGTCGGAAATCAACTTCATGCCCTATCTGTCAGCAGATGGCTCTATTTTCGCACACGTGTCGCTACCGACTGAAATGGAATCATCGGGTGAGAGGCTGGGCACGAAGGCGGTCGAAAGAAACATAGCTCTTCCCTGTGTTGTGCCCTTCTCGTCAGCACGAGATAAGAAAATCGGGAGGTCCTCATTCTGTGGGCGTGGACATCAATCGAAACGATCGAGCACAAAACGGGGCATGCCGAGACCGCCCTCGTTACTCCCACCGCACCAGAAGCGGCTGTGTTCACGCGCGGCCGAACGAGATGCTCTTCAGCAGGGAGCCCCACGCCTGAATCTTCATCAACGAGTTCTCGCTTATGACTAACGGTTTGATTTCGGCGCTTGCCCCCGGCGATCGGTGGAAGGGGTCAGGATGGCACTTCGTATTGGTGATGGGACTCGCCGTGGTTGTAGAGTTGGTGCCTTGGGGGATGCACAGCGCCGCCACGGCGCAGACAGAAAGCAGGCTCGCCCCCGAACTGGTGGAAGACTTCGAGTCGTATGAAGCAGGTGCCTTTCCAGACCAGTGGGTCCAAGTCGGACGCTCGCGCGAGATCATTCCACTAGAAGAAGCGATCGAGCCGAATGAAGACTTCCTCGTCAAGGAAGAGGGGGGGAACAAATTTGCCCGGATGATCACGAAGAACGAGGCGTTGCGGTTCAGTTTGCGGAACGGGTACGAGTTCGACTGGAACGTCAACGTGAGGCCGCGGCTGCAGTGGCGATGGCGTGCGCTCGAATTGCCCGAGGGCGCGAGCGAAAAGGAGCAGAACGACACGGGGGGCGCCGTGTACGTAACGTTCGGCACGGACTGGCTGGGCCGGCCGAAGAGCATCAAGTACACCTACAGCTCGTCGCTCCCGGTCGGCACCGTGGTGTCATTCGGACCACTCAAGGTGATCGTTGCCAACTCGGCGGTCGAACCGCGAACCGGCGAATGGAAGACTCAGCAGCGGAGATCG
>JAAAPH010000002.1 GCA_009908415.1 Bacteroidota bacterium | reverse complement strand
CGGCCGGGTGACCTACGACGGCTTCTCGGCCGACGTGATCGGCGACCTGTCGCTGCAGTGGCTCCGCGACGGGCGCGACGGCGACCGGCCCTTCATGCTGATGACGCACTTCAAGGCCTCCCACGAGCCGTTCGAAGCGCCCGCGCGGTTCGACTCGCTGTACACCGATGTGACGCTGCCCGAGCCGCCGAGCCTGTGGGAGGACAAGAGCCACCGCTCGCCCGGGTCGCGGCCCTTCGGCTTCACCATCGAAACCATGGGCCGCCGCTTCGTGGAGCGCGACCAGTGGGCCCCCGGCTATCGGATGCTGGACGCGATGGCGCCCCGCGAGCGCCGCCGGCGCAGCCACCAGGCCGTGGTGAAGCAGTACCTCCGCTCCGTCGCCGCCATCGACGACAACGTCGGCCGGCTGCTGGACTACCTCGACGAAACGGGCCTGCGGCGGAATACGGTCGTCATCTACACGTCCGACCAGGGGTACTTCCTCGGCGAGCACAACTACATCGACAAGCGGTGGATGTACGAGGAGTCGATCCGGATGCCGTTCCTGATCCGTCACCCCGGCGAGATCGACCCAGGTACCGTCGTCGATGACCTCATCACGAACGTGGACTTCGCGCCGCTCCTGCTCGACTACGCGGGCGCGGACCCCGCAGACGCCATGCAGGGCCGCAGCTTTCGGGCGAACCTGCGCGGCGATCCACCCGCGGACTGGCGCGACGCCATCTACTATCGGTACTGGATGCACGGGAACGGCGCGCGCCGCCCGGCCCACTACGGCCTCCGCACCGACCGCTTCAAGCTCATCTTCTTCTACGGGCTGCCGCTCGACCAGACCGACAACGAACCGACGCCGCCCGGCTGGGAGCTCTACGACCTCCAGAAAGACCCGCACGAGCTTGACAACGTCTACGACGACCCCGTTTACGCCGACACCGTCGCCCGCCTGAAAGAGACACTGCTCCGCCTCAAGCAGGACCTCGGCGACACCGACGACACGTATCCGACGCTCATGGAGCGCCGCCGCACGCACTGGTAACGGTCCTCTTCTCCAACGACATCCCCATGCCCATGCTACGCGCTATGCTTAATGTTCGACGTACCACGCCGATTGCTGCCTTACTGCTTTTGGGGGCGTTTCTCCTGAGCGGGTGCGGAGGCAGCGCAGAGACGCTGTCCGACGCCGGCGCGCCGGCCGAGGCCAAGGGGCCGCCCAACATCGTCATCCTGTTTGCCGACGACATGGGCTACGGCGATCTGAGCAGCTACGGCCATCCCTCCATCCAGACGCCGCACCTCGACCGGCTCGCCGATCAGGGCGTGCGCTTTACCTCGTTCGTGACGGGCTCGTGGTGCGTGCCGTCCCGGACGCAGCTGCTGACCGGCCGCTACATGCCGCGCGTCGACTTCGGCGGGGGGACGGGCTCGGACGGCACAGGCGGACTGCCCGACCGCGAGCTCACGCTGGCCGAGGCGCTCAACAACGTGGGCTACAGCACCCACATGCTCGGGAAATGGCATCTGGGCTACATGGAAGACCGCTTTCTGCCGCCGAATCAGGGGTTCGACACGTGGTACGGGACGCCCTACTCGAACGACTACCGCAAGCCGTGGGTGCAGACCGAGGAGCCGCTCGCGCTGTTTGAGGGCACCGAGATCGTCGAGCATCCCATCAACCAGAACCGGCTCACCACCGGCTACACGGAGCGCGCCGTCGAGCGCATCGAGGTGGAGAGCCAGACCGAGGAGCCGTTCTTGTTGTATCTGGCCTACAACATGCCGCACCTGCCCGTCCGCACGGCCGAGCGCTTCCGCGGCCGGTCGAGCGCCGGGCTGTACGGCGACGTGATCGAGGCGATCGACTGGAGCGTGGGCGAGGTGCTCGGGGCGCTGGAGGCCCAGGGCGTCGCCGATAACACGATCGTGTTCTTCGCCTCCGACAACGGACCGTGGCTCGGTCTGCCCGACCGGATGCGGCAGGAGGGCAACAAGCCGTGGCACGCCGGCTCGCCCGGCCCGCTGCGCGGCTACAAGGCGACGAGCTACGAGGGCGGCCCGCGCGTCCCGGCCATGCTCCGCTGGCCCGGCCGGATTCCCGCTGGCGTTAATACCGACGGCCTCGCGGCCGCGCCCGACGTCTACCGCACGCTCCTCAATGCTGCCGGGGCCGACGAGCCCGATCACGCGCTCGACGGCCACGACCTCATGCCATGGCTCACCGGCGCGGTCGACACCACGCCGCGCGAGCGCTATTTCTACTTCCGCGGCGAGCTGGAGGCCATGCGCGAGGGCCCGTGGAAGCTACGCCTCGCCAGCGGAGCGCCGGAGCTCTTCAATCTGCAACTCGACATCGGCGAGCGGTTCAACCGTGCCAGCGAGCATCCCGAGATCGTCGAGCGGATGCGCCAGCAGATGGAGCAGTTCGCCGCGGAGGTCGGCACCGAGATTGCCGACGACGTTGTGGTCACCGACGCCATCGAGGGGTACGACTGAGCCGAAGGCGTCTCGAGCCAACCACGAATACGTGGCATCAAAGGATCTCCACGAGCCGCGCTCAATCGTCCTTCCGAACCGCCCGCACGCCCACATTCGACCTCCAGGATTATGAGTTGCCTGATGCCTCCCCGCTGCCGTTTCCTGCCAGCCGCAGCGCTGCGCGCGCTCATCGTCACGCTCTTTGCCCTGATGGGGCTCGGGGCCTCGGTCCCTGCGGCGCACGCGCAAGCCGATCCGCCCAACATCCTCTTCGCCTTCGCGGATGACTGGGGCGCGCACGCCGGCGTGTTCGGCACTGAAGGGCTCCAGACGCCGACCTTCGACCGGGTGGCCGCGCAAGGCGTGCTGTTCGATCGCGCCTTCGTGTCGTCGCCCAGCTGCACGCCCTCGCGCGGTGCGGTGCTGACGGGCCAGGACATCTGGCGGCTCGGGCCCGGCGCCAACCTGTGGTCGACCCTTCCCGCCGAGCATCCGGTGTACACGCATCAGTTGCAGGACGAGGCCGGCTACTTCGTGGGCCACACGCGCAAAGGGTGGGGCCCCGGCCGCCTCGAACCGGGCGGTCGGTCGGAGCGCCCCGCCGGCCCTGGCTTTGAGAGCTTCGATGCGTTCCTGGAGGCCCGCCCCGACGACGCGCCGTTCGTCTTCTGGTTTGGCAGCACGGATCCGCATCGCGCGTACGCCGACAGCCTGCGCGAAGCGATGAACGTCGACCCGGCCGACGTGACCGTGCCGCCGTACTACCCCGACGTGCCCGCCGTGCGGCGCGACATCGCCGACTACTACGCGGAGGTGCAGCGCTTCGACCAGGAGGTGGGCGGCCTGCTGGACCGGCTCCGCGCGATGGGCGAGCTGGACAACACGATCGTCGTCATCAGCGGGGACCACGGGTGGCCGTTCCCGCGCGGGAAGACGCAGCTCTACGACGCCGGCACGCACGTGCCCCTCGCCATCCAGTGGCCCGCCCGCGTGGCGCCGGGCCGCGTCGTGCACGACTTGGTGAGCCTGACCGACCTCGCCCCGACCTTCCTGGAGGCCGCTGGCGTGGCCGTCCCCGCGGTGATGACCGGGCGCTCGCTCCTTCCGCTCCTCACGAGCGACCGCACCCGCATGGCGGCGGCGCGCGAGGCCATCGTGTTCGGCCGGGAGCGCCACACGCCGGCCCAGACTGCGCCCCAGAGCGGTGGCTACCCGATGCGCGCGATCCGCACCGACGATTTCCTCTACATCCGCAACTTCACCCCGGACCGATGGCCGTCCGGGACGCCGGATTGGCGGAACGCGTACGTTGACGAGGCCTGGCTCGGCGACTGCGACAATGGGCCGACCAAGTTCTACCTCTGGGCCCACCGCGACGACCCGGACGTCGCGCCGTTGTACGACCTGTCCTTTGCCAAGCGTCCGGCCGAAGAGCTGTACGTTCTGCGCGACGACCCACATCAGATGCGCAACGTGGCCGACGACCCGGACCACGCCGCCACCAAAACGCGCCTCCGCGAGCAGCTGATGCAAGCGCTGGCCGCCACGGACGACCCGCGCGCCATGGAGCCCGCCGCGCCGCTCGACCAAGGGCCGTACTACGGCGGGATCCCAAGCTGGCCCGGCCCGGAAACGCTCGACGCGTACGAGTAGCCGGGTCCGTCAAGCCTCCCGCCGCGTGCAAGGATGCTGTAACGGCGTTGCGTCCGCGCCTGGGTCTTTGTTGATTCCGGGCGGTGCGGGCGGTCAGCCTGCACCACGGCATCGGATTCTTGCTCACGAACCCCCTATCGCATGGAACACACGACGATACACCCCGACCTCCCGCCGGCTTCCCGCGTGGGACTTGGCACCTGGGCCATCGGCGGCTGGGAGTGGGGCGGCACCGACGAGCGCCAGTCCATCGACACCATCCTGTCGGCCCTCGACCGGGGCATCACGCTCATCGACACGGCGCCCATCTACGGGCACGGCGTCTCCGAAGAGATCGTCGGCAAGGCGCTCCAGGCGTACGGCCGGCGCGAGGAGGTCGTCCTCGCCACGAAGGCCGCGCTCGATTGGAACGAGGACGCCGAGGTGTTCAGCAACGCCACGCCCGAACGCATCCGGACCGAGGTGGCCGACTCGCTGGAGCGGCTCCAGACGGACTACATCGACCTGTACCAGGTGCACTGGCCCGATCCGCTCGTGCCCGTCGAGGAGACGGCCCGGGCGATGAAGGCGCTCCAGGAGGACGGCTTGATCCGCGCGATCGGGGTGAGCAACTTCTCGCCCGAGCAGATGGACGCGTTCCAATCGGTGGCGCCGTTGCACACCGATCAGCCGCCGTACAACCTGTTCGAGCGCGGCATCGAGGACGACGTGATGCCCTACTGCCAGCAGCACGACATCAAGCTCATCACGTACAGCGCGCTCTGCCGGGGGCTGCTCACCGGCAAGATGACGCCGGACTACACGTTCGACGAGGACGACCTCCGCAACACGGCCGACCCGAAGTTCCAGTCGCCCCGCTTCGAGCAGTACATCGACGCGGTGAACCGGCTCGATGCGTTTGCGCAAGAGCACTACGGCAAGCGCGTGATCCACCTCGCCATCCGGTGGATCCTGGACCAGGGGGTCGATGTGGCGCTGTGGGGCGCCCGCACGCCGGACCAGCTCGACCCCGTGTCAGCCATCGACGGCTGGACGCTCGACGCCGATGCGAAGGCCGAGATCGATCGCATCCTCGACGACGCGATCGACGACCCGGTGGGTCCCGAGTTTATGGAGCCGCCCACCCGCGACGCCGTCGCGTCGTAGTCGGCCGGCATCTGGACATCGCGGCGTGAAGCCGTTAGGTTATGCGTCGGCGCTGTGACGTGGCGCCGCTCGCCCTCGTTTTGTCTCGGTTCCCTGCCTATGCAACGGATGACTACGCTCCGAACGCTCCTCCTTAGCTTTATGCTGATCGGCTTCGCGGCGCCGACGGCCGCCCAGTCGGTCGACAGCACCAAGCTCGAAGCCATGGCGCCGCGGGCCATCGGTCCAGCCGGCATGAGCGGCCGCGTCACGGCCATCGAAGCCGTCGTCAGCAACCCCGACATCGTATACGCCGGCACGGCCTCCGGCGGCCTCTGGAAGTCGACCGACGGCGGGACGACGTGGACGCCCATCTTCGACGACCAGCCCGTTCACTCGATCGGCTCGATCGCCATCGACCAGGACAACCCGGACGTGATCTGGGTGGGCACCGGCGAGGGCAATCCGCGCAACAGCCAGAACGCCGGCGACGGCGTCTTCCGCAGTATGAATGGCGGGCGCACGTGGACGCGCGTCGGCCTCCGCGGTACGCGCAGCATCCACCGCCTGCTCATCCACCCGGACGATGCCAACGTCGCGTACGCCGGCGCGCAGGGCGCCACGTGGGGCCCGACGCCCGAGCGGGGCGTCTACAAGACGACCGACGGCGGCGCCAACTGGGAGCAGATCCTGTTCGTGAACGACACGACGGGCGTGGCGGACCTGGTGATGGATCCGCAGAACCCGAACAAGCTGATCGCGGCGATGTGGCAGTATCAGCGCTGGCCGTACTACTTCGAGTCGGGCGGTCCCGGCTCGGGGCTGTACATGACGTACGACGGGGGCGAATCGTGGGACGAACTGACGCCCGACGACGGCCTGCCGCCGAAGCCGTGGGGCCGCATCGGTCTGGCCATCGCGCCGAGCGACCCGAGCCGCGTCTACGCCTACGTCGAATCCGAGGACAACGCGCTCTACCGCTCGGACGACGGCGGCCATTCGTGGCAGCAAGTCAACAGCGACATGGACGAGATCGGCGGGCGCCCGTTCTACTACGCGGATCTGCGCGTGGACCCGGCCAACGAGAACCGGCTCTACAGCCTCCACTCCATCGTGACGGTCAGCGAGGACGGTGGCGAATCGTTCGAGACGCTCGTGCCCTACGCCGGCGTGCACCCCGACCATCACGCCTGGTGGATCCACCCGGACGACCCGAGCCTGATCTATGAGGGCAACGACGGCGGCTTCTACATCTCGCGCGATCGGGGCGCAAACTGGCGCTTCGTGGAGAACCTGCCGCTCGCGCAGTTCTACCATATCAACGTCGACATGGCGACGCCCTATCACGTGTACGGCGGGATGCAGGACAACGGCTCGTGGCGCGGGCCGAGCGCCGTGTGGCGCAACGGCGGCATCCGCAATTCGTACTGGCAGGAGGTGGCCTTCGGCGACGGCTTCGACGTCGTGCCCGACCCGCAGGACGCCACGAAAGGCTACGCGATGTCGCAGGGGGGCAACCTGGTCTACTACGACAGCGAGACGGGCCACCAGCGCTTCAGCAAGCCCACGCCCCCCGACCCGGACACGGATCTGCGCTTCAACTGGGACGCCGCCATTGCCCAGAGCCCGCACGACCCGGCGACGGTCTACTACGGCAGCCAGTTCGTGCACAAAAGCACCGACCGCGGGCACACGTGGACCATCCTCTCGCCGGACCTGACGACGAACAACCCCGCGTGGCAGCGCCAGCTCGAAAGCGGCGGGCTCACCTACGACGTCACCAACGCCGAGAACTACACGACCATCACCGCCATTGCCCCGAGCCCCGCGCAGGAGGGCGTGCTCTGGGCCGGCACGGACGACGGCAACCTGCAGGTCACCCGCGACGGCGGGGACACGTGGACGAACGTGATCGGCAACGTCGACGGCGTGCCCGAGCACACGTGGGTCGCGCAGATCCGCACGTCGCGCCGCACCCCCGGCGAGGCGTTCGTCGTCTTCGACAACCACCGCCGCAACGACTGGACGCCGTACGTCTATCGCACCACGAACTACGGCGAAGACTGGACGCGCCTCGTCGACGCGGACGACGTGTGGGGGTACGCGCTCTCCTTCGTGCAGGACCCCGTCGAGCCGGACCTCATGTTCGTCGGGACCGAGTTCGGGCTCTACGTCAGCCTGAATGGCGGCGACACGTGGCAGAAGTGGACGGCCGACTTCCCGACGGCGTCCGTGATGGACCTGCAGATCCACCCGCGCGAGCACGATCTCATCATTGGCACGTTTGGGCGCTCGGCCTACATCCTCGATGACATCCGCCCGCTCCGCGCGATGGCCCGCGAGGGCACCGACGTGCTCGACGCGCCGCTCCACCTCTTCGACATCCCCGACGCGTACCTCGCCGAGTACAACGAAGCCCCCGGCACGCGCTTTATCGGCGACGCGGAGTTCGTGGGCGAGAACCGTCCGTACGGCGCGATGCTCTCGTTCGTCGTGAACCCGTCTGAGTCGGACGGCGAGATGCCCGGCGAAGTCACCCTGCAGGTCGTCAACGCCGCGGGCGACACGATCCGCACGGTCCGGGAGGACGAGCTCCAGCCCGGCCTCAACCGGACGACCTGGAACCTCCGCCGTAAGGGCGTGCGCTATCCCATGGAGCCGGAGCCCGAAGAGGAAGACACCGAGGAGCCGACCGGCCCGCCGGTGATGCCCGGGACGTACACCGTCGTGCTACGCCACGGCGAGCACACGGCGTCGAGCGACGTGCGCGTGCGGATGGACCCGCGCATCCCCATCGACAGGGCTGACCTGCAGGCCCGGCAGGAGCTGATGGACCGCTTCATGAACCTCGTCGAGGACGCCACGGCGGCGGCCGACCGACTCCGCGACGCCCGGGAGACGATCGGGCTCGTCAACGATCAGTTGACAGACCGGAGCGACTCGACGGCGCAGGACCTGCGCGAGCAGGGGCAGGCGTTGCGCGACTCGATCGAGGCGGTGATGGAAGGCCTGATCGGCCGGGACGACGTGCAAGGGATCCGCCGCGACCCGTCCATCGTGACGGCCCACCTCTTCACGGTGTCGCGCTACCTGCAGTCGGCCTACGACGCACCGGAGCAGCCCGAGCAGCGCGCCCTGCAGCACGCCGAGGTGCGGCTGCAGGAAGCCCTCGACGATGTCAATGCACTCTTCGCCGATGAGTGGCCGGCCTATCGGAGCGCCGTCGAAGAAGCGGACCTCTCTATTTTTGAGGACTACGAACCGCTTCAGTTGAACCGGTAATTGCCTCGCGCATACCACCAGGTGTTTTGCCGACGACCGTCGTTCTCATGCAGTGGACCTGATGCAGTGGAAGCCCGCGATTCAGATGCGGCGGTGGCACCGCTGGGCCACCGTCTTTATTGCGCTCCCCTTCCTGGTCGTGCTCGTCAGCGGCGTGCTGCTCCAGGTGAAGAAGGAGTTCGACTGGATCCAACCGCCCACCCAGCAGGGCGTAGGCGGCGTACCGCAACTCTCATTCGAGGAGATTCTGACCATCACCCGGCGCGCCGAGCACGCGGGCATCACCCACTGGTCCGACATTGACCGGCTCGACGTGCGCCCCGACAAGGGCATCGTGAAGGTGCGCGGCACGAACCACTGGGAGGTGCAGATCGACACGCAGACCGGCGCGGTGTTGCACGTAGCGAAGCGGCGCTCCGGCCTCATCGAGTCCCTGCACGACGGATCGTGGTTTCACGAGCGGGCCAAGCTGTGGATCTTCCTCCCGTCGGCACTGCTCGTATTCGCGCTTTGGGGCACCGGCCTCTACCTGTTCGTCCTCCCCTACTGGGTGCGCTGGAAGAAACCGAGGCGCCCGCGCGTCGAGGCGGACGGCGTCCGGCCCGCTCGGCTTCCTGAATAGGCTTACCCGTCGAGTTCAGCCCACTGTGTTGTGGCTTGAGCTACCGTCTTGTCGTCGCGGGTGCGCTGGAGGCGGTGGAGGAGCCGGTCCGCGCCCTGCTGCAGTTGCGCGGCGACGGTCTCCCCGAGCCCTGTTTCGGCGCGGAACTGAATATCGATCTCGGTCGGCTGCTGGGTGAGGAGCATCTCGCGCGGCGCGGCCTCCAGGGCCCACTCCACGTAGCGCACGTTATTGACGTGCTGGTTCACATCGAGGTCGCTGAAGCGCACGTCGAAGCGCCGCGCGCGGTCTACCTGCTCCATCGCATGCACACGGCGGGTGGCAAAATCCAGCGGACGCGGGCGATCGGGCGGCTCGATGGCGTAGACGTCGTCCGGGATGCGGACGGGCCGCCGCCGCTCCACGTCGATCACGGCCCAGGCGCTCGTCCCGCGCGCCAGCGGGGCGGCGTTGCCATCGCGCAGGAGAAACGCGCGGGTCGCGTAGAGGCTGTCGACGCCAGACGGCCACGTTTCCACGCGAACGGTGTGCCCCCATTCGGGGTAGCGCTGGATCTGCAGGCGCAGGCGCATCAGCACCCACGCCAGGCCGCGATCGAGCATTGCGTCGCGAGAGAGGCCGAGCGCCTGCGCGTGGTTTCCGGCCGCCTCTTGACAATACTTGCAGAGGGTCTGTAACGACGCGCGGCCGTGCGGCGTGATTTCGTACGAGCGAACCGCGAACGACTCGGTCCAGGGCTGGGCACGTGGAGGCATGAGGTGGGGCCGGATTTGTTCTAAGACGAGGGAGGAGCCGCTTGCACGTGCGATCGTTACCGTCCGTTCGATGCGACCCGCACGGCCTCCTATCCCCTGTTCGGCGGAGGCGCCGGGCGGAGCGGACCGCCAAAGAAGTCGCCAACTCAGCCCTATATCGGGGAGGCATCAAATTTAAGCTGTGTAACTTGGCGCGAAAGATAAAATGAATTTGCATTTGGCATTCTATAAAAAACTCCATATAATCAGGTTGCGCGAAAGCGCTTACGGGCTCCACCGCTCTGTGCGCCCGTGTGTGTCCGACCGAATTCCCCGCGAGCTTACACCAGTATTCTTATCATGAGAAAAGAGATACAGCTCCTTGTCTCTGCGTTCGTCCTTTTTCTATTTACCGCTTTCCTCTTTAATGCAACGCCCGCTTTTGCACAAACCGGCAAAATCAACGGGCAGGTAATCAGTGCCGAATCCGGTGAGCCCATCCCGGGTGCCAACGTGGTTATTGTGGGTACCCAGCAGGGGACCAGTACAAACCCCAATGGGCAGTACACCATCCTGAACGTCTCGCCCGGCACGTACGATCTGCGCGCCACGTTTGTGGGGTTTGAGGCGCAGACCGTCCAGGGCGTGCAGGTCAGCATCAACTTAACCACCACCGTGAACTTTGAGCTGCCCGAAGAAACGGTAGGGCTCGAAGGGGTCACGGTGACGGCTGAAGACCGCGTCGTAAAAGAGGACCTCTCGGCCAGCCGCGTTGATATCAGCGCGGACGACCTGGAGAACCTTCCGGTCACCGACCTCTCTTCGGCGGTCGGCTTGCAGGCCGGTGTGCAGGGCCTCTCGATTCGCGGCAGCGAAGCCGGTGAGGCCGACGTGCGCATTGATGGCGCAAGCACAAGCAGCGGCCGCAGCAATAACCCCTACACGGGCTTCAGCTACACCTCGGTCGAGGAAGTGCAGGTCCAGTCGGGCGGTTTCAACGCCGAGTACGGCGACATCCGGTCGGGGGTCGTCAACGTCGTCACGAAGGAAGGCCCGCGTGACAGCTATGAGGCGGACGTGCTGCTTCGCTACGCCCCCGCTTCGTCGAAGCACTTCGGTCCGGCCGCCAATGCCCCCGAGTCGTACTGGATGCGGCCCTACCTAGACTCCGACGTGGCGTTCGAAGGAACGGACAACGGCGCATGGGACGGCTTCACGCAGAACCAGTACCCCACCTTCCGTGGGTACACGCAGCTCGCTCAGGAGCAGCTCGGTAGCGATGCGCCGCCGGAGGCGGTAAGCATGCTGGCGGACGACCTGCAGGAGCTCTTCCGGTACCGCCATCGCCGGGATCTCTCCATCCAGAGCCCGGACTACGTCGTGGATGGCTCGATCGGCGGCCCGGTGCCGGTGGTCAGCGACTTCCTGGGCGACCTCCGGTTCATGGCCTCCTACCGCCAGGAGCAGAACCAGTACATCGTGCCGCTCTCCCGCGACGGATACGACGCCTACAACGCGCGTCTGAAGGTCACCTCGGACATCGCGCCCACCATGAAGCTGACGTTGCAGGGCATGCGCGGGTTGGAGCAGGGCTCGAACCTCGAAAGCCGCGACGGCATCACGCAGATTCGGCGCGACGGCGATCGCGACCGGGTGTTCGGGTTTGGGCGGAACGCCTTTTACAATCCCGGCTTCGGCGATGGCGGCGATGGCATCTTTGGCACGGGCAAGTGGTCTCGCAGCGACATCCGGCATAACTTGTTGTCGGCCAAGCTGAACCACACGCTCAGCGACAACACGTTCTACGAGTTTCAGATTCAGCGGTATGAAACGCAGTACCGCACGTTCCCGGCCGAGGAGCGCGATCCGACGATCGTCCGCACCTTTGGGGACGACGTGGCGAGCCAGTTTCCCGATCTTAACTTCGAGCCGCTCGGTGTAACGGAAGGCCCGATCGGCTTCCAGTTTGCGAGCGACCCACTGGTGGAAACCCGCGTGGCGTCCTTGCGGATTGCCGAGCAGCACAGCCAGATGCGCGACACGAGCGACGTGTCGACCTGGAGCGTCAACTTCGACCTGACCAGCCAGCTGGGCCAGTACAACGAGGCGCAGTTCGGGTTCGAGTTTGAGATCGAGGACCAGGACGTGGATTATCAATTCCAAGACGTCCTCCTGCAGCCGAGTGACGTGCGGGCCGCCTGGCAGGCCAACCCGATCTACGGCGCCGTGTACGCCCAGGATAAGCTGGAATTCCGTGGCATGATCGCCAACGTGGGCCTGCGGCTGGATTACTTCAATGCCAACACGGACCGCATCGTCGTCGACCCGTTTGATGACGCCATCCTCGGCAAGAACGCCGACAACTTCGACGATCTCGTGGAGCGGCGCGACGCCGAGGCGCAAATTAACCTGAGCCCGCGGCTCGGCGTGTCGTTCCCCGTTCGGGAAGGCAGCAAGCTGTACTTCAACTACGGGCACTTCTATCAGGATCTGTCGCCCAACTTCCTCTACATGGTCGAGCGTCAGCAGCGGACCAACGAGGTCACGCAGTTGGCCAATCCGGACGTCCCGCGTCCCAAAACCATTGCGTACGAGGTGGGCTACGAGCAGAGCTTCTTCGACACCTACCTGGTCCGCGTCGCGGGTTACTACAAGGACGTCCAGAACCAGCCGCGCTGGGTCGGCTTCCAGAGCCGCGATGGCCTGATCAACTACTCCACGAACCGGGCGGAGAACTACGAGGACATCCGTGGCGTCGAGTTCAGCCTCTTCAAGAACGTCGGCGAGTGGTTCCAGGGCTTCGTGAACTACACGTTCGATGTGCGCTCGCAGGGCGACTTTGGCTTGGGCCAGTTCTTTGAGAATCAGGTGCAGCAGGCCGAGTTCGAGCGGACGTCCGTGAACTTCCAGGACAAAGCGCTCCCCCGTCCCTTCGGGCGCCTCAGCCTGACCTTCCTGACGCCCAATGACTTCGGGCCCGAGGTGGGTGGCATTCAGGTGCTGGGCGACTGGCGCGTCAACCTGCTGGGGCAGTGGCAGGCCGGCGACTACCAGACGTGGACCAACCGCACGCCGCTTCAAGGCGTGGAGGACAACGTCCAGTGGAAGGCATTCCGGATGGTGGACATGCGCCTCAGCAAGAACTTCAACGTTCAAGGGTTTGATGCGCAGTTCTTCGCGGACATCGACAACGTCTTCAACATCAAGAACTTCAACCGCTCGGCCTTTGTCGGTCCGAACGACTTTAGAGACTACATGAACTCGTTGCACCTGCCCCGCGAAGTGGTCGAGGGTGAAAACGAGAGCGAGAGCTGGGTGGAGAACTACGTGCCGAAGGATGACAACGGCAATCCCATCTACGGCGACGATAAGCCGGGCGACCTCGATGGGGACCACATCAATCCGCCGAACGCAAGCTCCTTCCGCTTCCTGTTCCCCCGGAGCGTCAATCTGGGCTTGCGCCTCTCCTTCTAATGCAGCGTGAGGAGGGATCCCCGCACGTGAACGCGGGGATCCGCTCCGAACGCCCTCGTGACACCGAGACCCGTATTTCTCATGGCTACCCCCTTACGTACAATGAAACGCTTTGCAATTCGTCCCCTCGCACAGCACGCCACCGGCGTTTTCGTCGCCGTGCTGTTGCTTCTGGGGATTGGCATTCAAGACGCTACCGCCCAGTTCGAACAGAAGTCGATGGACGTGGGCGAACTTCACCAGGTGTACAATGAATCCGGTGGCAACCAGGAGTTCTGGGCCAGCGGCAACGACTTCGATTGGCCCGGCATCTACCAGCGCGGCTACTTCCGCGCCGGCGCGCTCTGGATCGGCGCCGAGAACGTCACCGACGAAAACGGCCGCGAGTATCCGGCCCGTGTGGTGCACGTAGGCCCCCGTGTCACGGGCGCTGGCGTGTTCCTCCCGCAGGAGTTCGAAACCATCCAGCAGTTCGAGGATCCGTCGGTCACGGTGGACGGCCTGGAGACGCTCGATCGCGCGGCGGACGTCGACCAAGTGGATCCCAACATTCCGGCGCATCGCATCATCCGCGCGCAGGTGAACACGCTCCTGGGGGTGACCCTGGAGAAGCGGATCCTGGGCTGGGGCCAGGAGCATCATGGCAACTACCACATCCACGAGTACACCCTGACTAACACCGGGAACGTCGATAGCGACGGTGAGGCCGAGCTGGACCAGCCGCTCGAAGACGTGTACCTCCACTTCCAACGCCGCTGGACGATGTCCGACCGCGCGTCCATCCCGGGCCAGGAGTGGGGCGCCAACGTCATGAATGACATCGTCGGCGACGGCATGGACGACTATGACGTCGACTTCAGGGCCGCGTACACGTGGATCGGCAACTCGCCCGGCTTCGACATCGACCCCCTCGGCGGACCGGCTCGCGACTCGGGCCCCTTCTTCATCCCTGAGGGTCAGGATGAAGGCGAGCTCACGCTCGGTGTGACGGTCGGCACGGTGACCCTGGACGCGACGCCGAGCACGGCCGACGATACGGATGGCGACCCCGTCCCGCCCTTCCAACCGTCCATGACGGGCTACATCGACGCGGATGATCCGCTTACGTCGACCAACAGCCCCTTCAATGAGACGCAGATGCAGGACGAGTACCGGTTCATGTCGCAGGCCCGCGAGAACGACGGCCCGCACATGTTCCCGCATCACGCGGATGTGGTCGACCAGGACGGCGACTTCACGACGGCCGACGGCTCGCCGATGCTGGAGAAGCCCGGTGGATGGACCTCGGCCTTCAGCTACGGGCCGTACGACCTCGACATTGGTGAAAGTGCCACGGTTGTGATTGCCATGGCCGCCGACGGGCTCAATCAGCAGGAGCAGGTTGAGGTAGGCCGCGCCTTCAAGGCCAGTGACTTCGACCCGGAGGCCAACATCGAAATCGATTACATCAACGCGCGCGGCGAGCGCATCAACCCCGACGTGCAACAGGGCAAGAACGACTGGGCCGTAACGGCTACACGGGACTCGCTGTTTGCTACGTTCGAGCGGGCGATCGCCAACTATGAGTCGGGTTACAACATCCCGCTGCCGCCCCCGCCGCCAACGAGCTTCTCTGTCACGTCCGGCGTGGGGGAGATCAGCCTCGAATGGACCGCAGACAGCGACCCGGCCGGCGGCTTCGAGATCTATCGCTCCGCGAACGACGTGCGCGGCGACTGGCGATCGGTGAACCAGTCTGAGGGGGGCGTGAACTTCGGCGCGTATCAGTACGAGCGCATCGCTGAGCTTGACGGCAGCGCCCGGTCGTTCACGGACAACACCGCGCAGCGCGGGATCAATTATTACTACTACATCCTGTCCGTTGGCGATGTCAACAATGACGGCACGGGCCTGACACCGACGGGCAAGCCGCTCCGGAGCAGCCGCTACTGGACGCAAACCTACAATCCGGCCTCGCTGGCCCGTCCCCCGGGCGACGCGGTCTCGGACTTCAAGATCGTGCCGAACCCGTACAACCTCGGCTCCGACCCGGAGATTCGCTTCCCCGACGACGACGAGAAGCTGGGCTTCCTCGATATCCCGGGCAACTCCGTCATCCGGATCTACACCGAGCTCGGCGAGCTCGTTCAAACGATCCGCCACGATGACGGTAGCGGTGACGAGTTCTGGAACCTCGCCACCGACGATCGCCAACTCGTGGTGAGCGGCGTCTACATTGCCGTCGTCGAGGATCTGGAAACGGGCGATCAGAGCACGAAGAAGTTCGTCATCATCCGATAGCCCATGCACAGCAACGGTGACATCCGGCGGACCGCCGAGCGATGCCTCCCGGCATCCTCGGCGCGCCCCCGCCCCAACGTACTTTCGCATTCATTCCCCAGCCGATACGTCATGAGATCTCTTTTACCATTCCTTACCGTGCTCTGCATGCTGCTGGTGCTCCAGCCCCCTGATGCAGCAGCCCAAGACAACCAGAAGGCGGCACAGACTGGGATGAAGTTCCTCAGCGCCTCCACCAACCCGCGTGCGGCAGCGGTTGGCAATGCCGTGACCACCTTTGAGCTCGGATCGGCGTCTATGTTCTACAACCCGGCCGGCATGGCCCGCATGAACACGACCGGCCATTTCGGGGCGGGCGTCATGCAGTGGATTGCCGACATCAACTACAACCAGGGGAGCCTCGCCTTTGCACCCAGCGATGGGAAATATGGCGTGTTTGGCGTCTCGGCGACATTCGTCGACTACGGCGACCTGGAAGGCACCATCCGCGCAGACAACGACCAGGGCTTCGAAGAAACCGGGACCTTCGGACCCTCCGCATACGCTGTTGGCATCGGCTACGCGATTCCCATCACCGACCGCGTCTCGATTGGCGGTGGGGCCAAGTTTGTCCGCCAGGATCTGGGGGAAAGCGTGATGACGCGTGCCGGCGCCACGCAGTCCAACACGGTGTCGACACCGGCCTTCGACTTCGGCGTCATCTACGACACCGGATTCCGCGGCGTGACGTTCGCGTTCAGCGCGCGCAACTTCTCCTCGGAAGTGACCTACGAAGAGGAGAGCTTTGAGCTTCCGCTGACGCTCACGATTGGCCTGTCGGCCGACGTGATCAACCTGCTCAACTCGCAGGCGGCGTTCTCGGAAAACCACTCCTTTCTCGTGACGGTAGACGGCCAGACGCCGCGTGACTTTTCCGAGCAGGTCCGCGTGGGGGGTGAGTACACGTTCATGGACACCTTCTCGCTCCGGGCCGGATACTCGGTGCCTCGCGGTGACTTCGCCGAAGGCTTGAGCCTCGGCGGCGGCCTGAACGTAAGCGTGGGGGACCTGCAACTGGGCGCCGACTACGCCTACACCACCTACGACATCTTCGACGGTGTGAACCGGGTCGCGATCGACATCGGGTTCTGAGGTGCGGCGGCCCCATTGGGCCCCAAACGCGTGCTGGGAGCATCCCGAGGCCGTGCGCGTTTCATTCCATGACATAGCGCATCCCCACACAGTATTCGGGCGCAGCGTCCGTAACTGTGTGGGGATTTGCGTCTCCCCCTACCGTCCATCTGCTGTATCCGCTGAGCTCCTCACGCTCCTCATCCATGGCGAGGTTTAGACGTATCGTTCCTACCGTTTCCTTTCGCATGCTCTGCCGCACCGCCCTCATTCCCATCGCGTGCGGCGTGTTGCTCTTCGCCGGGTGCCGGTCCGATTCGGGCCAAGAGGCCCAGTCGCGTCGCTCGGTCGATAAAGAAACCGCCCGCCTGCTTATCCAGTCGCAACGCGCGCTCAAGCAGGGCGACCTCCGCGCCGCTCGCATTCTGGCCGACAGCGTCGTGGCGCGTGCGCCGCGCCTGCCCGATGCCCACTTTCAACAGGGCCGTGTGCTGTCGGAGCTGAAACGCTTCGAAGACGCCGAGGCCGCTTACCGGGAGACCCTCGCGCTCAACCCGGACTACCGAGGCGCATGGTACAACCTTGGCAATAATGCGTACCGGCAGCAGGCGTACGAGGATGCCGTTACGTTCTTCCGTCGCGCTCACGCGTTGCATCCCTCTGCCGAAACGCTCGTTTCGCTGGGATGGACCTACGTAGCGCAGGACGAGATCGTGCGCGCCCGCGATGCCTATCAGGACGCGATGGCCCGCGACAGCTCGTATGCCCTGGCGTATGCTCGGCTCGGCCAGCTGTACGAAGACCAGGGCGACCTGCAGAAGGCACTGACGTATTCGCGCAAAGCCTTGGAGCTTGAGCCCAGCAATGGACGGTACCGGTATGCGGTGGGCTCGCAGCTGCTCCGCCTCGACCGGCCCGATCCCGCTGCCCGGCATCTTCGCCGCGCGACCGTCGAGCGGCCATGGCACCAGGGTGCGCACTTCAGCTTGGGACAGGCGCTCATGCGCCTCGGTCGCGAGCAAGAGGCCGAACGCTACCTGGCCCAGGCCGATTCCCTGGAGCAGGCCCAAAGCGAAATCAAACGCCTGCAGGGCGTCGCCCGGAGCAACGCCGAGAATCCGGCTGTCTGGAAGCGGCTCGGCGACAAGCTGCGTGAAATCGGACGCGACGAGGAGGCGCGTCAGGCCCTAAGCGTCGCGCTCTACCGGAGTCCCGGGGATCCCGATCTGCGCAATGAACTGGCCATGCTCACGGCCGAGCTTGGCAATCCGCAAGCCGCGCTGGGCCACTATCGCGCGTTGCTTTCTCAGTACCCCTCAAATGTGGAAGCCTGGTTCAACCTGGGCGTTGTATACGCACGCGTTGGGAACGAACGGCAGGCCCAGCGGGCATGGCAAGAGGTGCTTCGCCGGGACCCCAATCACCAGCGGGCCAGGGATTACTTGTCCCAAATCTCGTCCGGCGGGTCGTAAGCATGGGGAGGTCTCGCAGGTCGACGTGAAGGGTGGGCACCGGGAACTCCGGGTTCAAATCCACCTGTTGGGCCCCAATGCCTGCCCATCGGCTAGGTCAAGATCGCATGCGTTGCGTGACCACGCGTGGAACCGATCTCAGACGGTGACGTGAGCTTCAGGCCCCCGCGGGGATGGATCATATCCCACCCGCACGGCTCGGTGAAAGAGATGGCTCCGAGCCCGAAGCCGCGATGGGATTTCGCAGTGACCGCCCGGTGAACGCTTTTTCGCTCTACTCTGTATGTGCCGACACACGTATTTCCGTCGTTGGAACGGCTCGCTGTGGTCGTGGGCCTGGGTGCCGATGCTGCTGCTGAGCGGTGCGCTGACTGCCTGCACCAACTCGCCCTCTTCGTCGACGGCGTCGCAGCAGGCGGACGGACGCCGCACTGTGCCCTTCGAGGATGTAACGCAGACGGCCGGCCTGGCCGATTTTCACCATCAGACCGGAGCCTTCGGCGAAAAATGGTTTCCGGAGACGATGGGCAGCGGAGGCGGATTCATCGACTACAACGGGGACGGCCACCTCGACGTGCTGCTCGTGGGCGGCGGCGTGTGGGCCGAGAGCGACACGCCCCTCGACCGTGCCCTGTGGCTCTATCGCAACAACGGCGACGGCACGTTTACCCTGGCGACCGAGGAGGCCGGCTTGGGCGCTGTCGACGCGTACGGCTTCGGCGTCGTCGCCGCCGATTATGACAACGACGGAGACCAAGACTTCCTGTTCACCACGCTCAATCGCAACCTGCTCTTCCGCAACGAGGGCGATGGTACGTTCACCGAAGTAGGCCGCGCGGCTGGGCTCAACGCCCCACCCCGCTGGAGCAGTTCCGCCGTCTTCTTCGACGCCAACCGGGATGGGTTTCTCGACCTGTACGTCGGCAACTACGTCCTGTGGAGCAAGGACACGGATCTTTTCTGCTCGGTCGATGGCACGACGAAGGGGTACTGCACGCCGGAGCAGTATGAGGGCGCGGACGCGCGGTTTTACCTCAACAACGGCGACGGCACGTTCACGGACCGGACCGAGGCGGCGGGTTTCCTGCCCACGCCCGGCAAAACGCTCGGCGTGTCCATGCTGGATTATAACGAAGACGGGTGGATCGATCTCGCCGTCGCGAACGATCAGGAGCGCGATCTGCTCTACGAAAATAATGGCGACGGCACGTTCACCGAGCGCGGCGTGGCGAGCGGCATCGCATACAGCGAGGATGGCGTAGCGCGGGCGGGGATGGGCATCGACGCCGGCGTGGTAGACACCACGGGCGAAACGTCCGTCTTCGTGGGCAACTTTTCGCGCGAGATGATCGGGGTGTATCGGCACCTCCGGAACGGGTTGTTCACCGATCGGGCCACGGTATCGCAGGTGGGCCGGTCCAGCCTGCTCTCACTCACCTTTGGCCTCTTTCTGGTCGATGCAGAACTGGATGGCGACCTCGACCTCTTCGCGGCCAACGGTCACGTCCAGGCCGATATCGAGGAGGTCAGTAGCGTGATCCGTTACCGGCAGCCTGCTCAACTCTTTTTGAACGACGGCACCGGACGCTTCGAGGAGATGCCGGCCCGAAGCGGACCGTTCGCCCTCCCGCTTGCCGCTCGGGGCGCAGCGTACGGCGATTACGACCGGGACGGCGACGTGGACCTGCTCATCACAGAAAACGACGGGAAGGCGTTTCTCTGGCGCAACGACGTCCGCCCGACGGCTGCCGTGGAGCGGCCGCACTACCTCCGGGTGCACCTGACGGGCACCGAGAGCAACCGCGACGGCATCGGGGCGCGCGTCGAGCTCGAAGCCGATGGCGAGGTGCAGGAGCGCCTCGTGCGCTCGGGGTCGAGCTACCTTGCAGCCTCTGAACTGGCCGTCACGTTTGGGCTCGGCGCCACCGCCCAGGTCGATCGGCTCACGGTCCACTGGCCGAGCGGCCAAACGGACCGGATCCGCGACGTGGCGGCGAACCAGGCCGTGTACGTGGTGGAGGGCGAGGGCGTGCGAAGCGACCCGCCGCTCGCTGCAGCGACAGCCTCGCCGTAGAGCGGGGCACGCCTTTCCAGGCCGCGCGCTACGCGTCGATCAACTGATGGGCCACCTGCTTCAGGTTCGGCCCTACGAGGTTGGGGGCGGGCAGGAGGGGGTCGAGTACCTTGCCGGGGCGCGCCACGAAGGCCGCATCGGCGCCGGCTCGCATCGCACCGCCCACGTCCCACGCGTGCGCCGCCACCATGCAGACCGCCTCGATGTCGACGCCAAGCGTTTGCGCCGCCAAGTGATACGGCTCCGGCGACGGCTTGAGGCGCTGTACGGCGTCGGCCGACAGCACCTCCTCGAAAAAGGGGGCAAGTTCGGCATGGTTCATCTGGCCGTGGAGCACGTCGGGGGCCCCGTTGCTGAGCGCGGCCATGCGGAACCCGGCTTCCTGCAGTTGCTCCAGGCTGTCCGTGACATCCGGGTGTGGGGGAAGTCGGCGCATGGCGTCGAAGATGGCCGCGCGGTCGTTGTTCGTCAGGTGCACTCCGCGCCGCGCCGCCACCATCGCCAGGGCGGTCCGACCGATTGTGCTGAAGTCAGCGTACGGGCCCGTGACCGTCGTGACGAGGGCTGATTGGAGAAGCTGGGTGAACCATTCCGTCCGCGCTTCGGGGTGCCCAAAGATCTGCTGAAACGGCGCGTCGAGCGCGCTCAGGTCGAGCAGCGTCTCGTTGACATCGAAGACCAGGACAGGAGCCATGAGAGAGCGGGGCGCTGCGGCGTACTGATGAAAGGGGCAGATGCATGCGTCTGGCGGGCGGGGTGCTTAGCTCCACACGTCACGCAGACTCTGCAGCATATTTTCTTTCACTGCGCGCGGACCGTCGAGCTGCAGCGCCTGCCATAGAAAAAAGCCACCGGTCAGCAGGGCGGCGGCGAACATGACGCCGGCTCGGTCATAGCTCGCGTCGGTCGCCAGGAAGAAGATCGAGAGCCCGAACGCGATGAGGAACATCACGAGGTGTCGAAGCAGCGGCGGGCTGTTCTGATTCCGGGAGTAGAACATTCGCGTCGAGGACAGCAGACAATGAAGTGCAGCATGCGATCGATTCAACGTCCAGCCGCGGAGCCGGTTCAGGCGACGGTGCGGTTTCGGGCAGCGGCGCCGTGCTCCCCCATCCCGTCGGGCCGGTTGGTGTTACGCGCGCTCCGCATCCGCTCGATCGGCGGACTGGGAAAGATCTCTGCGGCGGATCGCCGGATCCTCTTTTTTGCGCAACGTCGTGGTGAGGGCGAGACGAAGAGCCGTCGGCCGGCTCTCGGAGCGGGCGCGGCGGGATGGCTTGCGGAAGAACGGTTTCATGTCGGGGACTGAGTGGAAGCGTGAAAGGATGGATGTTCACGCTCCTGCCTTGGCAAATCGGAGGCCAAGAGCATACGCGACGGAAGCCCTCCACATCGTGGAAGCGGTCCCTTCTACGAGCTTTCGCCGCCCCTTCACCGGCTCCTCATCGGATCCTGTGCCGAAGGCACGTCCGTCTGCTGGGCCTCCGAAGCGTTGCGCGTTGGCTTGGTTCAAACGGTCCGCTGCCGGCTCGACCAGCGGGTAATCATTCCGCGCCACGGGCATGATGCCGTGCAGGCGTTACGGATTTGTTGCATTGGGGTGCTGGTCGTTGTAGGGGGGCGCTCGTGTCGCATGAATGCCTGATCGAAAACACCCAACCGACCGGGTGTTCCACACCGACCCCTCCCTGAACCAATGTCTCCCCTTCCATGAATCTCTTTCGCCGTCTCCCGTCTAATTCGCTCTTACCTATCGTTCCCAGTCGGTGCGTCACTCTGCTTGCCGGCCTCTTTGCGCTGACCTTCATCCTCGCCGGTTGTGACAGTACCGACGGAGGAGGGGGCATCGTGACCCCGCCGACATCCGCGCCGACCATTACGGCCCTAGCGGGTGATCAAGATGACCTTACCACCTTGACCACGGCGCTTGGCGTCGCCGGCTTGGATGGCACGCTGGATGATCAGTCGAGCACGTTTACGGTCTTCGCCCCGTCGGATGCCGCATTTGACGCCTACGACGTCGACTTCCTGACCAGCAACGCCGATCTGCTCAGCGACGTGCTCGGTTTTCACGTCGTGCAAGGCGAGGCGGTCGGATCGCGTGACCTGAGTAATGGCGACACGTTCACCACCGTCCAGGGCGACGAGATCACCGTCTCGCTCCGCGACGGCAACGTCTTCGTCGAGGGGGCCCAGGTGACGACGGCCGATGTGGAGGCGTTGAACGGCGTCGTCCACGTCATCGATGATGTGCTCCTTAGCAACCGCACCGCGGGCGAGCGGTTGCAGGCCACCAAGGCTACCGCGTCGCTTGTCAACGCCGTGGACGCTGCTGGCTTGACCGAGGCGTTCAACGACTCCACCAACACGTGGACCACGTTTGTGCCTCATAATGAGGCGTTCGTGAATGCCAAATTGGGCGACTTCACCGCCCCCGAGATCGAGCAGATTCTGAAGTACCACGTGATTGCCGAGGAGGTGATCGATTCCGAGGCGCTGCTAGAGCTTTTGGATGAAAACGGCGGTGCGGTGACGATCCCGACGCTGCAGGGGGAGGAGTTGATCATCACGCAGCAGGACGCCTCGACAATCATCTTCAACAACGATCTGGACGAGGGACCGCAGGCGACGCTCGACCTGGACCAGGTGGACCAGCGCGCCAGCAACGGCATTCTCCACGTCATCGACGGCATCCTCATGCCGTCGAGCATGGGCGCAATGCCCGAGCCCACCATCGCTGACATCGTTGCTGAGAACGACGACTTCTCGACGCTGGGGACAGCCGTGGATGCGGCGGGCCTGACCAGTGCGCTGGCTGACGAGGACGCCTCGCTGACCGTCTTTGCGCCCAATAATGACGGCTTTACGCCGATCAACACAGACCACCTGCTCGCCGACAACATGGCGCTCACCGATGTGCTGGGCTACCACGTGGTTCCCGACCAGGCGCTCTTTGCCGGCGATCTGGCGGAGGGCGACAATACCGTGACCACGCTTGCTGGCGATGAGCTCACCGTCACCGTCGACGGCGGCGACATCTTCATCGAGGGCTCACAGGTGATCCAGACCGACATCGAGGCGGACAACGGCGTGGTGCACGTGCTCGACCGGACGCTGCTGGGCAACCAGGACCTGGCCGGCGCGGCGCGGTTGGTGGCGGAGACCGAGCGCCTCTTCGGCGCGGTGTCCGACTTCGGGCTGGCCAGCGCGTTTGCCGACGCGCACGGCTGGACGGTGTTCGGCCCGAACAACGACACGTTTGCGGGAGCGGACCTGAGCGGCTTCACGAGCCACGAGGTGGAGCAGATTCTGAAGTACCACGTGATTGCCGAGGAGGTGATCGATTCCGAGGCGCTGCTGGAGCTGCTCGGCGGCACCGGAGGCGGCACGAAGATAAAGAGCGCGCAGATGAAGAGCGCGGAGGGCGGCGGCGATGCGGTGAGCGTGCCGACGCTGCAGGGCGAGGAGCTAACGATTGCCCTGGACGGCGACCAGGTCGTGTTCAACGACGGGCAGGCGACCCTTGACATCGACAACCTCGACTACGCCGCCTCCAATGGGATCCTGCACGTGATCGATGGCCTCTTGCTGCCGCCAAGCCTGCAGCAACCGTCGATTACCGAGATCGTATCGGAGAGCAGCGACTTCTCCACGCTAGCGACGGCGCTCGGTGCGGTGGGGCTTGACGTCACACTGGGTGACGAGAACGAAACGTTCACCGTTTTCGCCCCGGCGAATGCCTCCTTCGCTCCGTACGACGTGGACTACTTGCTCGACAACCCGATGCTGCTTGAAGAGGTGCTGGGCTACCACGTGGTGCAGGGGGCGGCCGTATTCGCCGTGGACCTGAGCGATGGAGACACATTCACTACCGTCCAGGGTGATGAAATCGAAGTCGCGATCCATAACGGCGACATCTTTGTCGAAGGGGCCCAGGTGAAGACCGCCGATATCGAAGCGTCGAACGGCGTGGTACACGTCGTTGACGACGTACTCTTGACCAACCGCACCGCCGTGGAACGGGCAACGGTCACGGAGGCCTTCAGCATCCTGGTCGACCTCGTGGGCCACGCCCATCTGGCTGAGGTGCTAAGCGGGCCGGGCCCGGACGGGAAAGACGGAATCACCGTGTTCGCACCGACCAATGAGGCCTTCCTGGGTGCGCTCGACGCCAACCACAACGGCCTGATCGATAACCATGAGATCCCAAGTAACGTCGGAGACATCCTCCAGTACCACGTGCTCGATGACGTCTTCTTTGCCGCGGAGGTGCCGACCACCAAGACGGCTCTTCCCACCCTGCAAGGGGCTCACGTGACCGTCGTACGCAACGGGTCCCATGTTGCGGTCAACCCGGACACGGATCATGCGGCCGTCATCGCTCCCGATAGGGAGGTGTCGAACGGAGTGATTCACGGCATCAACACCGTGCTTACGCTGCCACATTGATTGGACCAACTCGGCGGCATGCGCCTACGTCGAATCGCCGCGCTGTCATCGATCCTCCGTGCCGCGTGCCGAGCCGCCCTGCTCATCACGGGGGCTCGGCACGCGCCGTTGAACGGGGTTGGTGGCCTGGTAGCAGGGCGCTATTGCCGCAGATCGGCCTCGGCGTACGCCGGCTCACCGCTCGGTGATGTATTCTCCTGCGCCTGACTGGATTCTCCTGCGCCTGACTGGCCCTCCGAGCGGCCCTGCCTTGGCGAGCCAAACGGGAGAGGGGGGAGGTTGTCCGCCTCCAGCCTGAGGGGGCACTTGACCTCTTGCACCAGCGACTGTGCCGGTCCGACCAAGACGCGTTCGAGCGGGTGTCTCGTCGCCTTTCCAAGGACGCCTTCCAGAAGAGAATCGGGGAATATGTGTGCTTCCTTGTCCCCGTGAGACGGGCGTAAAGCGGCAACAAGGGCGTCGACACGGCGCAGAGGAGCGCTGGGCGTTACGGGTTTGTTTCATGCGGGCACTGGTTGTCGTAGGGGGGCGCTCGTGTCGACAACGTGCACATGCGCTGAGACCGAACGCCAATGCGGTCTCTTCATACACCTTCCCTGAATCAACCCCATGCTCCCATGGACCCTCTCCGTAATATATTTTCCAACTCCTCGGTATCTGCTCGCGTCGGACGGTGGACCGGACTGCTTGCGGTTCTGCTTACGATGGCCCTCGTCACCGCAGGCTGTGACGGCGATGATGACGATGGTATGGTGACTCCTCCCACGACGGATCCCGCCTCCATCGCTGAACTGGCCGCCGACCAAGACAACCTCACCACGCTGGTCGCTGCCTTGGAAGCCGCGGGCCTCGACGCCACGCTGGCCGACGAAAACGCCACGTTCACCGTCTTTGCCCCGGCCAATGCCGCGTTCGACGCCTACGACGTGGACTTCCTGGTCGGCAATACCGATCTGCTCAGCGAAGTGCTCCAGTTTCACGTCGTGCAGGGGGCGGCCGCACTGGCAGGCGACCTGAGTGACGGGGACACCTTTACCACCGTCCAGGGCGACGACATCACGGTCTCCATTCGCGACGGCAGCGTTTTCGTCAATGGCGCCCAGGTGACGACCGCCGACGTCGAAGCCTCCAACGGCGTCGTCCACATCATCGACGACGTCTTGCTTACCAACCGCACCGCGGGCGAGCGACTGCTGGTGACGAACGCCACCGAGTCACTCTACAACGCGATCGACCAAGCCGGCCTCGCCGACGCGTTCAACGACCCGAACAACGAGTGGACGACGTTTGCGCCCAACAATGCGGCGTTTGGGGCGGCCGACCTGAGCGGCTTCAGCGACACGGAGGTTCAGGCCATTCTGCAGTATCACACGCTCGACGGCATCACCGACTCCGCCGCTCTGCTCCAACTGCTGGCCGACAATGGGGGCGAGGTAAGCGTGGCGACGAATCAAGGCGAAGAGATCACGTTTCGCGAAGAGGCAGACGGCTCCATCTCGTTGAACGGTGGGCAGGCCACGCTCGACCTGGAGAACCTGGACCAGCGGGCCAGCAATGGCATCATCCACCAGATTGACGGCGTCCTCGTGCCGCCGACCCTCCAGCCGCCTTCGCTGGCTGGCCTCGTGAGCGAGACGTCGTCGCTCAGCACGCTGAATGCAGCGTTGGGCGCGGTAGGCCTCGACGCCACGCTGGCCGATGACGCCGCCACCTTTACGGTGTTCGCGCCCGAAGACGCGTCCTTCGCGCCGTACGATGTAGAGTACCTCCTCGATAATCCGATGGTGCTGGAAGAGGTGTTGGGCTTTCACGTCGTGCAGGGCGCGGCCGTCTTCTCGGGCGATCTGAGCGACGGGGACACCTTTACCACCGTCCAGGGCGACGACATCACAATCTCCATCAGCGACGGCAACGTCTTCGTCGATGGCGCCCAGGTGACGACCCCCGATGTCGCAGCCTCCAACGGGGTGGCGCACCTCATCGATGATGTGCTACTCACCAACCGCACGGTCGTGGAGCGGGCGACGGTGACCTCGGACTTCAGCATCCTGGCGGACCTCGTCGGCGAAGCCGGCCTGGCCGACGCGCTGAGCGGCCCGGGCCCGGACGGGGAGGACGGCATCACGGTCTTTGCCCCGACGAATGCAGCGTTCCTGGCTGCCCTCGATGCGAATGACAATGGCACAATCGATAGCAGCGAGATTCCGAGCAATGCAGCGGATATCCTCCAGTATCACGTGCTCGATGACGTCTTCTTCGCTGCGGATGTGCCGACGTCGGAAACCGCGCTTCCTACGCTGGAAGGGGCTGACGTGACCGTCGTGCGCAGTGGGTCGGAGGTGACCATCAACCCGAACGCGGACGATGCCAGCGTCGTCGCACCGGACGTGGAGGCGTCGAATGGTGTGATCCATGGCATCGACACGGTACTCATCCCGCCGAGCAACTGATCGGCGGGGCGGACACCCCGTGTTGGGTATGTTCCCTGTGCCACGCGCCGGGTCGGCTCCCGTTCATCGGGAGCGGCTCGGCGCGCGGTGCGGAACGGGATCTCGCCCCCTGCATAGAGATACGCCTGCCATGCGTGAGTGTACCCCGCTCGCCATTCCCGCCCATTCGACGATGCCAGCGTTCATGGCTGAAGGGTCTGTCGAACGTACCGACCCGGACGAGCGCACCGACCCGGACGAGCCGGACGATGTGGTCTCCACCTCGCCCCACCCGGAGGCGTCTCTTGGGCGGCTGCGGCAGCGACTGGGCCGGTCCGACCGAGACGCGTTCGAACAGGTGTTTCGTCGCCTTTCCAAGCGCGTCTTCCGGTTCGTGCGCGGTATGGTATCGTCCGATGCCGTTGCGTACGACATCACGCAGGACACGTTTGCAAAGCTCTGGGCCGCCCGCGAAACCCTCTCCGAGGTGGATTCGCTCCGAGGGTACATCTTTCAGATGGCGCGTCATCGCGTGTACAACACGCTGCGCGACGAGCGCGTCCGGCGGAGCAACGAGGAACTGCTCCAGCCCGGCGACTTCGACACCGCGCCGCCCGCGCCGGATGACGCCCTCGACGCGGAGCAACTGCGCGACCTGCTCGATCGCTGGATCAGTGATCTCCCCCCCCGCCAGCGCGAGGCGCTGACCCTGCGGCGCATCGACGGGCTGAGCCACGAAGCGATTGCGGACCTTATGAACATCTCGCCGCACACGGTCAACAATCATATCGTACGGGCCATGGAGCGGTTGCGCGAGCGGTTGCGGACGCACCGCCCGGACCTGCTGACTTGATGCGACCGTATCTCTCCTGATCATTGGAGCGAAACGCCCCGACCGATTTACCCCCTCGCTTTTCCCCGCACGACGCCTGCCTGGATGCCTCATGGACAAGGATGGACGGCCTCCCCATTCGGACGCGCATGGCCTGCCCGACGAGCTGAGCGACCTCGCCGAGAGTGAGGACGCACGACAGGACTATGCCGCCCTCTGGCGGCTCCTCCGCCGGGCTGACACGGCCACCGATGCAGCGTTCTCTGTCGATGCGGCATGGGACGACCTGGCTGACGGCCTGGATGCCCCGGCTGAGTCGCCTGAATCGACAGACGACATCGGCCCGGCGGAGCCCCCGCCGGCACGACGCTCGTCCGACCGGCCCCCGCGCCCGTCGGCACGCGCACGGGCGCGTCGCTCCTGGACGCGCCGGCTCGGGGTGGCAGCCGCCGTGGTGCTCTGCGTGGCGCTCGGCGCGGTGCTATGGTGGCGCCAGCCCGTTACAGTCCAGACGGCCGCGGGCGAACAGGCCACCGTTACGCTGCCAGACGGATCGACGGCCGAGCTGAACGGGGCGACGACGCTGACCTACGCGCGCGGCTTTTCGTCGCTGCCCGGCCTGGACGCTGCTGCGCGCCAGGTGACGCTGCGCGGCGAGGCGTTCTTCTCGGTGCAGCCGGCGGCGCGCCCCTTCCGCGTCGAGACGTCCAACGCGGCCGTGGAGGTGCTGGGCACCACGTTCAACGTGCGGGCGCGCTTGCAGGGGGAGACGCCCGTTACCGACGTCGCCCTTCGCTCAGGCCGTGTGCGATTCATTACGCGAGCGGCTGCCGACCGTGTGGCATCGGGCGTCATCCTTGATGAGGCGGGCCAGCAGAGCCGCCTTGCCGGACAGGACGCCGCTCCCACGGCGCCGGCGCCGCTCGATCCGAAGTACCTGGCCGCGTGGCGAGAAGGCGGGTTTGCCATACGGAACGCCGCCTTGCCGACCATTCTCCACGAGCTCGAAATCCAGTTCGGAGCAGCCATCCGCCTCGGCGTGCCCGCTGCGCAGACGGAAACCATGACACTGCATTACGGTCGCACCGTACGCCTCGAAGATATTCTGCGCGACATTGCCGTCATCCAGGGCCTGCGTTACCAGCAGATGAACGACGGCTACGCCCTCGTCCCATAGCGCCGACCTGCTGCAGGCGCCTCGCAGGGTGGACCGCGCCTTTGTGTTTCCTGCCTCTCGACGCCCAACGCCCCGATGTTGAATGTGCTAGTCCCCTCTTTTTCGTGGACGCCGTTGCGTGTGCTCGGGGCCATGGCGGTCGGGCTGTGGCTGATCGCCGTCCCCGCACAGGCGCAACGGGCCGACGAAGGAGCCGCTGCGGTGCGATATACCATGGCCCTGCGCGATGTGCCCCTTGACGAGGCCCTCCAGCAGTTTGTCCGGCGAACGGGTACCGACATCGCCTATTCGAATGAGCTGGTCGGAGGCCGCAGCGTGTACTGCCAGCGGCGCGACGCCACGGCCGAGGCGCTGCTGCGTTGTATCCTGGCGGGCACCGGTGTCGACTACCTCCTGACGTCGAGCGGGACCTACCTGCTGGTCGAAACGTTTCGTGCGCCCGCTGCGGTGGGCCGCATCGTTGGGACCGTCGTCGATGCCGCCACGGGCGAGCCGCTGCCGCAGGCGAACGTGCTGCTCGCCGAGGCCTCGACGGGCATGGCGACCAACCAGGCCGGGCAGTTCAACTTTGCCGACGTGCTGGCAGGGCCCCACCGGCTCGTCATCACCTACGTGGGCTACGCGCCGGCGGTAGACAGCGTATGGGTCCCACCGGCCGGCCGGCAGTCGGTGCGTGTATCGCTGACGCCGAAACCGCTCATCGCCGAGCCGCTCGTCATCGACGGACTGCAGCAGCGCCTCCCGTCGTCGACGCTCGGGCAGAGCGAACATGCGCCCGGCGCCCTGAAGCACGCGGCGAGCATCGGCACGCCGGATGTCATCCGCAGCATGAGTCGGCAGGTCGGGGTATCGCTCAACCGCCCGCGGGCCGAGCTTCACGTGCAGGGCAGTGACGCCGGCGAGCACGTGACCCTGCTCGATGGGGTGCCCGTCCGGGAGCCGGTCTCGCTCGGCGGGCTGCTCTCTGCGTTCAGTTCCGAGGCGCTCGGTCGCATCACCACGCACAAGGCCGGCTTCCCGGCCCGCCATGGGAGCTACACGGCGGGCGTCATCACGGCAGATCATGACTTGTCGCGATCCAACAGCCGCTACGCTACGGCCAGCGCTGACCTCGTAAGCGTGAACGGCCGCGCTCAAACGAATTGGCCCCGTCGTGGCGCCACAACGGGGCATGCCATGGTTGCGGCGCGCACGAGCGTCTGGGACGCCTATCAGTCGCCGGCGCTTCACCATCGGCTCGCGAGCTGGACGCACCCCGATCCAACGCTGACGGCGTGGTGGATCGATCCAGACGCCTCACCCGGTCCGCTCCTCACGCAGCACCCGGTGCCGCACGTGCAGTTCGCGGACGTGCACGGTGCGGTCCAGCAAGCGCTTTCGCCCTTCCACTACGTGAACGTGTCCGCCTACCACGGCACCAACCGGATGGGTACCGACGCGTCGAGCATTCTCGCTGGACACGATCAGCCGCGCCTGATTACGTCCCGAGGCCGCACCGGGTGGGACAACACGGTGGTCCAGGCGCATTACAAGTGGCTGGCGGGCGCCCGTCTGATGGGGAGCGCCCAACTGTACGGCAGCCAGCATGACTCGCACTCGCTCTTCGGCATGCGCGATTCCCTGTTGCATGCAGCGCGTCCGGCGCGTCCGGGCGACCTGGCAAGCCTGCCCGACATCGAGGCGCTGGATCATACGGCAGAGGGCAACCGATTCCGCGAGTGGGGCGGCCGTGTCGCGGCAGAGATCAGCCTGTCGCCACGGTATCGCCTGCACGCCGCCGTCGCGCCGCAGTACCTGCAAGGGCACGTAGCGGTCCGCAACCGATTTCTCGGTGCACTGGACTATCGCGTGAACACGTGGCAAGTGGGCAGTCACGTGGAAGCCGAGGCGTCACTCGGCGTGGGGACCACGGTGACAGCGGGCACGCGGCTGACCTACCTGCCGGCCCGGCAGACCATGTACGCCGAGCCGCGGCTTGCCTTCCGCTACGACCGCCCGTCGAGCCCGCTTGGAGGGCTCGCTGTGCGCCTTGCAGGAGGACTCTATCGGCAGTATGCAATGCAGTCGGAGGTGAGCAGCGCCGGACCGATGGCCGTCGTGCCCTCGATGCAATTCTGGCTGCCGGTGGATGGATCGCTGTCGCCCTCCCGGGCCTATCACGCCGCGGCGGACGTTCTCGTCATGCCCTCCGCGGCGTGGACCGTACGGCTGGAGACCCATTACAAGTGGAACCCCCGCACGCTGCAGATCGATTACGCCCGACTGGTTCACACCACGCCGCTACCCGATGCGCGCGACGCTGCCCTTACCACCTTCGACCGGCAGGCCGAGTTCATGGCCGCAGGCGAAGGGTATGCGTACGGCGCCGCGCTGCGCGTGCAGCGAGAAGGCGCACGGATCTCCGGCGATGCGACCGTCGAGGTAGGGCGCGCCGAACGGCGCTATCCGGGGCGGTTCGGCGAGCGCTTCGTTCCCGCCCCATGGAACCAACCGGTCCGCCTCTCGACCAATCTCGACCTGAAGGTCGTCGACGGCCTGCATGCGCGCGGAAGCTGGCAGGGCATGTGGAGACGGCCGTGGGCCCTGCGCCGCGCCTACTACGACTACACGGCACTGACCGCCAACGCCGACGCGCTGGACGGGATCGACCTGGACCGCCCGGGCGATCAGGTGCTGGCGCCGTTCGCGCGGTTGGATCTCGGGCTGCACGCCCAACAGCGCGTCCGTGGCGTCACCGTGGAGGCGCAGCTTAACGTCGTCAATGTGCTCGACCGAGCAAACCCTTTCGACTGGAGCCTCGACACAACCGGCGCAGAGCTGACGCGCGTCGCTCGCACGCTGCCCGGCCGGCATCTCTTCGTGCTCCTCGGACTCCGTTACTGAACAAGGCCGCAAGGCCGTACTCACCGCTCGGTGGTTGGCGCCCTGCCCGCCGCGATGCGGTCCCAGTCGGGTGCGTCTTTGTCGACGCGGGGCAGGTCGCGCGCCATGACGTCCGGGTACTTCTGCGCCGCCCCGCAGTTGTAGATCACGACGCGGTCGCCCGGGCCAATCCAGCCCTCGGCGGCGCCCCGCTCGGCGGCACCGACGCACACGGCTGCCTCCGGCCCCACGGACACGCCTTCGGTGGAGGCGGCGCGCTGCATCCAGTCACGGATCCGGGCCTCGTCTACGGCCACCGCGCGGCCGCCGCTCTCGCGCAGCGCGTCGAGAATCATGAAGTCGCCCAGCGCGGAGGGGACGCGGATGCCACTCGCGATCGTCGCGGGATCTTCGAACGGCTCGGCAAACCGCGCGCCCGCCTCGAACGCCCGCACGATAGGGCAGCAACCCGTCGACTGCACAGCGACCATCTGCGGAAGATCATCCGGGTCCACCCAACCGAGTTCGACGAGCTCGTTGAACGCCTTCCACATGCCGATGAGGCCCGTGCCGCCGCCCGTCGGGTACAAGATGACGTCTGGTAGATCCCAATCGAACTGCTCGGCAAGCTCCAGGCCCATCGTCTTCTTGCCTTCGATGCGGTAGGGCTCTTTGAGCGTCGATACCTCGAACCACCCCATGCGCTCCTTGCCGTCCTGCACGATGCGCCCGCAGTCGGTGATGAGGCCGTTGACGAGGAAGACGTGCGCGCCCGCCAGTGCCGCCTCGTACTTATTGACGGCGGGGGCGTCCTCGGGCATAAAGACGTACGCCGCCAGTCCGGCCCGCGCCGCGTAGGCCGCCGTGGCGCCTCCGGCATTGCCGGCCGTGGGGATGGCCACGCGCTCGACGCCGAGCTCCTTCGCCATCGTGATCGCAGCAGATAGGCCCCGGCTCTTGAACGAGCCGGTGGGCAGCTGCGCCTCGTCCTTGATCCACAGGTCGCCCACGTTCACCTGCGCACCGAGACGGGGACATGGCAGCAGCGGCGACATCCCCTCGCCCAGCGTGACGATGGCATCGTCCGATTCGGGCGGCAGCAGCTCGCGGTAGCGCCACATCGTGGGCGGGCGGTCGCGGAGCCGGTCCTTGGTCAGTGCGTCGCCCACCGCCTCCAGGTCGTAGCGCACCCAGAGGGGACGGTCGCGATGCGTGGTTTGCAGCGTGTGCGCCGCCAGGTTGGTCCCGTCGAGCGCGCTTTCAAGGTGCGTGACATAGGAGGACACGGGGTTGGGCGTTTGGGTGGTTGGAAGTGGGAGCGTACGGCGTGAAGGATCAGCATGCACCCCTACGCCCTCACACCCGCCATCCGGCGGTCAGCCGCTTTCGGTCAATCGTCTCAGGGCCTCTTCGTGGACGCGCAAGGTGGCGGCGTCGTAGAGCACGAAGCGGATATGCCGGACGGATTCCAGCTCGCGCATCGCGTCGAGCACGGTCGATAGCGCGATCGCGGCGGCCTCCTCCACCGGATAGCCGAACGCGCCGGTTGAGAGGGCGGGAAAGGCGACCGAGTCTAGGGCATGCTCCTCGGCGAGGTGGAGCGCGTTTGCGTAGCAGGCCTGCAGGAGCTCGTCGGCCGGCTCGTCGCGGCCGTACACGGGGCCGAGGGCGTGAATGACGTAGTCATTGGGCAGGTCGTGGCCGCCCGTGATTACCGCTTCGCCCGGCGTGATGGGCGCCATCGGCCGTGCCTCCTGTGCGAGCCCGGGGCCCGCCGCTCGGTGAAGCGCACCGGCCACGCCGCCGCCCGTCCGCAGCTGCGCATTCGCCGCGTTGACGACGGCGGTCATGTCCTCCTGCGCGGCGATGTCACCTTGGAGGAGTTCAAGCGTTACGCCGGCCTGCGTCATGTGCATGATGCGATCACCGTGGGCGTCAGGATGAATCGGAAGAGGGTGTATCTAGAATCGTGTACAGTCGGTAGGCGCAAAAGGCCGTAATACCACCGGAGAAGAGTGCGCCCATCCACGCCCCACCGAGTACGCGCTGGACGGTGAGGTAGAGGGCAATGGTCCCGATGATGGCGTAGATGGCGAGCAAGACGTTTTGGCTCATGGGGGGAGGAGGGTCAGGTCAGGTTGCGGAGGGCTGCACGGTCGGCATCGTCCAGGTTGTCGAGGATGAGATGCCCCATTCGGTCGCGCTTCGTCTTGAGGTAGTCGGCATTGTCTTCGTTGAGCGGGGCCTCCAGCGGCACGCGCTCAACGATCTCCAACCCGTAGCCGGAGAGGCCGATGCGCTTCTTCGGGTTGTTCGTCATCAGGCGCAGCTGGCGGATCCCGAGATCGCGCAGAATCTGGCAGCCGATGCCATAGTCGCGCGGGTCCATGTCGAACCCGAGCGCCCGGTTGGCCTCCACCGTGTCGAGGCCTTTCTCGTCCTGCAGCTGGTACGCCTTCAGCTTGTTGAGCAGCCCGATGCCGCGGCCTTCCTGCATCATGTACAGGAAGACGCCCTGGCCTTCCTCCTCGATCTGGAGCAGGGCCTGTACGAGTTGGTCGCCGCTGTCGTCGCGCTTGGCGGCGAAGACGTCGCCGGTGACGCTCTGCGAGTGGACGCGCACGAGCACCGGTTCATCCTCGCGCCACGTGCCTTTCACGAGGGCGAGGTGCACGTCGCCGGTGAGCTGCTCTTTGTAGCCGATGAGGCGGAAGGTGCCGTACGTGGTCGGCAGGTCGACCGCCACGGCCCGGTCGATGAGCCGCTCGTGGCGCATCCGGTACGCGATGAGGTCCTTGATGGTGATGATGCGGCAGTCAAGCTGCTCGGCCAGTGCCTGCAGCTCGGGCACGCGGGCCATGGTGCCGTCGTCACTCATGATCTCGACGAGCACGCCCGCCGGCTGGAGCCCCGCCATCCGTGCGAGGTCGACGGCGGCTTCGGTGTGGCCGGCTCGGCGCAGTACACCGCCCGCCCGGGCGCGAAGCGGGAAGATGTGACCGGGCCGCGCGAAGTCGAAGGCGTTGGCGTCCGGGTCGGCGAGCGCGCGGATGGTCTTGGCGCGGTCGGGTGCAGAGATGCCGGTCGTCGTGCCCGGCTTGTAGTCGACGGAGACGGTGAACGGCGTGTTGTAGAGGGCCGAGTTCGACTCGACCATCAGGTCGAGGTCCAGCGCCTCGGCGCGCTCCGGCGTGATGGCGGCGCAAAGGAGCCCGCGGCCCTCCGTGATCATGAAGTTGACGAGTTCGGGTGTGATCTGCTCCGCCGCGCCAACGAAGTCGCCCTCGTTCTCGCGATCCTCATCGTCTACCACAATCACGAGCCGTCCGGCCCGGATGTCCGCGATGGCGTCCGCGATGGCGTCGAAGCCTGCGCGTTCCCGCGTCGCGTTCCGGCGTTCCGTCATGAAACCAAGTGCTTCTGCATGATACACGGTCGGATATCGAACAGCGCGGCGGCGTCAGGGTTCAGCGCCCCCGTCCTCGGCGCGAACGCCGCCGACATGAAAAAGGGCGTCCTGGAAGAGACGCCCCGAGGATCGGCCATGCGATACGCGGGAACCGAATCAGTCGCCCTTGCCCGCGCTGGCGATGGCCTGCTTGTCGAAGCGCAACTTGACGCCGTTGCTGTCCACCTGCGCCAGCACGCTGTCCTCATCAATCTGGCGAATCGTGCCGTGAATCCCGCCGATCGTGACAATCTGGTCGCCCTTTTTCAGCGACTCGATCATATCCTGGTGCTCTTGCTCGCGCTTCTTCTGCGGGCGCATAATCAGGAAGTAGAAGACGGCGGCGATCAGCACCAGCGGCAGCAGGAGGCTGACCAGTCCGCCTGATCCGCCCTCGGGGGCTTGGCCCATGAGGAGGAACGGTTGAAGCGCCGCGAGCACATTCACGGTGAGCATGAGCGGGAGGGGAAGCTTATGAGTAGAGGCGTTGGGAGCGCGGCGACATCAGCGCGGCGCGGATGCGAGCATGTGTACGCACCGGTCCGCCGGCAGATTCCGCGCCGGTGGTGGGCGCATCACCCATTAAAAAAGAAAGGGCAAGCGACCCGCATCGCGCCGCTGCGACCTCCTACCGCTGCTGCCTTCCGGCCCTGACGGAGTTCAGAGGGAGCTGGCCGTGCGGGACTTGCCCTTACTCGGCGCAGAGCCTGTGGCTCTGCAAAATCTCTGGACGGTCTTGTAAGACGGCTGCGATCGCAGGTTCCGCGCGCACCCGATCGCTCCCGGTGCTCCATCGATTTTATACAAAGTGCGAACCGATCGGCGCCCATCGCGGTGAAACGGTCATCCGCGCGTTACTCAAAAAACGGCCCGACCGCCATGTCCAACGAACTCGCCACCGACCTGACCGCTGACGAATACGACCGGATCGCCCGCGAGATCGAAAGCAGCGACAGCCCCGTGGGCATCGACGCGAAGAAGGCGCACGTGCTCATCCTGCACAAGCTGATGGCGCTGGAGCGCCGCCTCGATCGCCTCGAAGCAAAGCTGGACGCGACCGGCGACTGACGTGGGGCTCACGCAATGGACGCCGGAAACGACGGCGCGAGCGTGGAGTCCGGCCGCTCGTGCTCGGCATCGAAGAAACGAACGCGGCCGTCCGGGGCGCACGTCCAGACCTCATCGGCCCCGCTCTCGAAATAGAGCTGGCGTTTCTTCGTCATCTCGTCGTCGGTGTTGCTATTGGAGCGCACTTCGACGCACAGCTCGGGCATCACGGGACTCGCCTCGGCCTCCTCCGGGATTTGTGCCCACCGCTCCTTGGAGATCCAGACCACGTCGGGGACTTTGATGCCCTTCGACGTTTCGACGGAAAACTCGATGATGACTTCGCCTGTGCCTGGCGCGTGGCGATCGAGCAATCGAAGAAGTTGACTCTGCTGACGACTGTGGTAGGGGTTGTGCGGGCTCAAAACAAGTTGACCGTGCTCGTTCGTCTCGATCTTGAACGGCAGATCCTGCAGCTGCGGGTCGTGCAGTGCCCGGCGCCAGAGAGAAGCCGTTTTCGTTGCCATGACCGGTCTCCGCGGTTGATGGGAGAGACGTGCGGATAAAAATGGTACCGCCGCCGCTTCGGGGCGATCCGCGCGCCCTGCCCGCGTTGTATGACGCCCCGCAGGACGGTATATTGCTGCGATGAATGCTCTTTGTCCTCTCCTTGCCCGCCTGCTATGGATCACCGCCCGTTCGGACGCACTGGCCTTCGCGTGACGCCCATGGGGCTCGGGCTCGCCGCGCTCGGGCGCCCCGGTTACATCAACCTCGGCCATGGCGACGACCTGGCGGGCCGGCGGTCCGTCGAGCAGCTGGAGGACCACGCCCACCGCGTGCTCGACGCCGCGTGGGATGCCGGCCTTCGCTACTTCGACGTCGCCCGCTCGTACGGGCGCGGCGAGGCGTTCCTCGGCCGCTGGCTCCGGCGCCGCGCCATCGACCCCGAGGCCGTGGTCGTTGGCTCGAAGTGGGGCTACACGTACACGGCCGACTGGCAGGTGGACGCTGACGTGCACGAGGTGAAGGACCACGCGCGAGCGACCTTCGAGCGGCAGTGGCCTGCGACCCGCGCGGCGTTGGGCGACCAACTCGACCTCTATCAGATCCACTCGGCCACGCTGGAAACCGGCGTCCTCGACGATGCCGATGTGCACGCGGCCCTCGCGGATCTCAAGGCGGACGGCGTCGCCGTCGGGCTCACGCTCAGTGGCCCGCGCCAGGCCGTGACGCTGGAGCAGGCGCTGGACGTGACCGTCGACGGCACGCCGCTCTTCGACGCCGTGCAGGCCACCTGGAACGTGCTGGAGCGCTCCGCCGGCCCCGCGCTGGCCGCCGCGCACGACGACGGGCGGGGCGTCATCGTGAAGGAGGCGCTCGCGAACGGCCGCCTGACGCCACGCAACGACGAGCCTGCGTTCGCCGACCAACACGCCCTGCTTCATGACCAGGCACGGCGCCTGGATACGACCGTCGATGCGCTCGCCCTCGCGGCAGTGTTGCACCAACCTTGGGCCGACGTGGTGTTGAGCGGCGCCGCCCGCATTGAGCACCTGCACGCTAACGTGGCTGCCCTCGACGTGGACTTCGATGACGAAGCCGCCGATGCCCTCGCGGCCCTCGCCGAGGCGCCCGCCGCCTACTGGCAAACCCGCGACGAGCTGGCGTGGACGTAGGGCGTAAAGCGTAAAACGCAAAGCGTAGAGTTGCGGCACCCTTACGTTTTACGTTTCACGCCTCACCCTACAACAGCCCCACCGCATCCACGTCGATGGAGACAGGTAGGCGTTTTGGCGGTCAACGCCCCTTTTCAGCCCGCCCACCGTGCATAACACTTGCATGTTGCCTACCCCCCCCTCCCATATTAGATCTTGAGTCAACCCAAATGAATGTCATGTTTGGCAAAGCGCTTCTCAAGCATGCTCTTCACGTAGTCATCTTCTCAGCCGTGTATTGCTCTTGGCTCGATGCGATCTTCAATCGCCAACAGTCAACGAGCCATCGAATGCCTCGAAAGCTCCTGATGCCGCCTACGCTACGCAATCTGTATCAGCGAGTGACTTCGCCGACCTTCAGCAAGACTTAGCCAACGACCCTCAAGTTGTGCAATGGCTATCGGACACGTATGACTGGATCAGCGATCGCGAGAAGGACCTGACGGCGAGCGAAATCAATGACATTCGCGCTTTCTATCAATCCTTTTATGAAAACTACGGCGCGAATGATTGGGCCCAGCTTGAGATTCCAGCGGACACGCTTCAGATGCTGGAAGACATGACATGGGCCGACGAGTTACAGAACAATACGTCCCTCATGGACGGCGGCGAATACATCATTGATGAGTATCCGCAAGTTCAAAATTTGTCCGAACAGCAGAAAAGCAACTTGTTCGTCGAGGCCTGGGATGAGGTCTCTCTGCCCGCGTACGAAGACCCTAATGAGTTGGATGTAGGGGGGGGAGGAGACGACGGAACATTACTCGGCTTCACGGCAGATCCAATGACGACATATGGCAGTTGCGATCGAGATAAGGTCGATTCTTACAACGAGTGTTACTTCACCCAGACTCAACTCCGAAAGGCCCAAGAGGTCATTGGCTTTGGAATAGCGACAACTACGTTCGCCAATTGCGTAGTAAACTCAGGTGGAACAGCCACACCAGCATGTGGAGGTTTTTTTGCTGTCTTGTATGGATTAAGTGAATTGGGGGCCTATTGGAAGTGGAGCATTGGCGTTAATTATTGCCAAAATCAGTTCGGCAATCACGGGTGTGATTGTGCAGTTGAGAATGATTGGGTTGCCGGTGTAGGCTGTAAGTTGGCGAATGCTGCTGCTGGAGGCACTGGAGGTAGTGGAACAAGCGGGACAGGAAGTGGGCCGTACTTCTCTCCGGGAGCATACCCTTCGCACAGTGCCGGATCAAGTTGGGTTCCGGATTGGTGGTATGATCCAGATGTTGGTGGAGGCGGTAGCGAAGGCGTTATTATTCTGGGCCCCATGACGATCGACGAGTGGAATCCTGGCGGTGGCGACTGCCCAACAAATGACGGATGCAACGAACTCTAATGTCACACTCTCATCCATCGTAGGAGGGTATACCACCATGTTGACGTGGTTTCGAAATCAGACGCCTCTTTTTAAGGCAGGGTTCAGCTTCATAGCTGCGCTGTGCGCAGGCTTAATACTGCACAGCCTAGGTGTTTGGCTGACTTCAATCTCTTTTCAGGATGGCTTGTTCAACCTGTTGATACTATCTATCATGGCGGGTATAGCAAACTATTTTGCAGCCAAACACCCATCGGAAGTTGCTGCGACGCTCACTCCACTGCAAAATGGGCTATTGGCACTGGTGGTCCTGTGGTCGGGGATCCTGCTTACGATGCTACTCGTGTGGGCGATGGGCTGGGCCGCAGGTGATCTGAACGGCCTTATTCAGATGACCGCACTGTTCACGGTGGCAAGCGTGCTGCTGGCCGCTTTTGCCTATGGCGTGGCCCGTCGGGCGAAAACGCAGCAGCGTGACGAGCGCAACCCTGAAACAGGCAACGCCCCATCGGGCTAACTTCCTGCACGTGCTACCTGCCTATAGTAACCCCACCGCGTCTATGTTGACATGGTTTCGAAATCAGACGCCGTTGCTCAAAGGATCTGTCACGTTTGCGGCCGTCATCGGCGCTGGCTTAATCGTGTATGGTCTTGGCTCATGGCTGACAACCGGACTCTTTCTGGATGCTGCCCGGCTGGCTAGTTTGCTGTTCAGCGCCGTCTTGGGCGGTGGCGTGACCTCTTGGGTTGCGAAGCATCCATCGGGAGCGGCCGGGACGCTTACGCCGCGGCAACATGGCCTGCTGGCACTGGTGGTCCTGTGGTCGGCGATCTTGATCACGATGCTACTCGTGTGGGCGACAGGCTGGGCCGCAGGTGATCTGAACGGCCTTATTCAGATGACCGCACTGTTCACGGTGGCAAGCGTGCTGCTGGCCGCTTTCGCCTATGGCGTGGCCCGTCGAGC
>JAAAPH010000261.1 GCA_009908415.1 Bacteroidota bacterium | reverse complement strand
GCGCTCCAGCATGGCCTTGAACTGTTGGACCTCCTGCTCGCGCGTGGTGAGCTCCATCTCGGGGTCGTTGCCCAGCGTGGACTCCAGGATGAGCACGTCCGTGGTGTCGGGATAGGCCCCGCCGGGGATGATGGACTGCCCCTGCACGTTTGTGTCGCTCGTGTAGAAAACGCGGCGCGGTGCCCCGTCCTCTTCGAACTGCATCTCCACCCCCGCCGAGCCCAGAATATGTCCGGCGGTGTAGAACGTCGCCTGGACCGGCGTCTCCCCGGCCATGCCGGTAACGTCAAACGGTTTTTCCAGCTCGTGGGACAGGTAGAAGTGGCTCTGGTGCTCCACGTCCTCTTCGGTAAAGAGCGGCTGGGTGTTCGTTTCGCCGGCCTTCAGCTTGCGCTTCTGCAGGCGCGCGGAGGCGGGCAGGAGGAAGTCCAGCAACTGCTGCGTTGCGTCCGTCATGTGCGCCATCACGTGTGGGAACTCCTTGATGAGCACCGGCAACCCGCCCATATGATCGTGATGAGCATGGGTAATGATGGTATGGTCCACGTACCAATCGGCATGATCGTGGATCAGGTCGAAGCGGGGCAGAGAGGCCGCCCCCTCGTGGCGCGGATCCGACCCCGCATCGAGCGTCAGGCCCGTGCCCTGAATGTCCAAAAAGTGGCAGCTTGCACCGATGCCGTTTGTGTCGCCCAGGGCAACAAATATCATAACGTTGCGACGAAGAGAATGAGATGCAACGACCGCATGCGCGCTTTCCAGCACGCAAGTTCATGCATGAAGCGAGTGAAAACTTGAAGCCGACTTCGATTGTTTCACGACGCGTCCCCCCTATCCGCTACCCGTTGGCCCATCATGCCCCCTACCCCGCACGCTCATCCCTGGTACAACCGGTCTCATCACGCCTCCGATGGGACGTACCGCAACCCGAATCGCACGGCACAGCCCGCCTCGCTCCTGGAGGTCGCGCCATGGATCGCGCGGCGCGCCTTTCAGGCGAAGCAGAATATTCCCCCTCCGGTGCGCCCCATCGACCGGGACGCGCTCCATAGGCCACCTGCCGGGCTGCGCATCACGTGGATCGGCCATGCAACGCTGCTCGTGCAGGGCCCCGACGGCGCCGTCCTCACCGATCCGATGTTCAGCCCCCGGGCCAGCCCTTTCTCGTGGGCCGGCCCCGAGCGGCTGCCCGCCCTGCCCCTCGCGATCGACGACCTGCCGCCGGTGGATGTGGTGCTCCATTCGCACGATCACTACGACCACCTTGACGTCGCCTCCGTCCGCGCGCTGCAGGCCCGCTTCGATCCGCTCTTTCTCACCCCGCTCGGCCTGGATGCGCGATTGCACGACTGGGGCATCGATCGGGTGGTGGCCGCCGACTGGGGGCAGTACGTGGACGCCGCCGGATGGCGCTTCCACTGCACGCCCGCACAACACTTCTCCGGGCGCGGCCTCTTCGACCGCAACACGACGCTCTGGGCCAGTTGGTACATCGAACCACGCGCCGCGACAACCCCGTCTCTCTTTTTCGCGGGCGACACAGGCCTCGCGGACCATTTTGCCGGCATCCGCGAACGGCTCGGCGCGCCTGACGTGGCCTGCCTGCCGATCGGCGCCAACCGGCCGCGCCGCATCATGCGCCCCGTCCACCTGAACCCCGCCGACGCGGTGGAGGCGTTGTCCACCCTCGGCGCCCGCCGGCTGATTCCCATCCACTGGGGCACCTTCGACTTGGCCGACGAGCCCGTGCAGGAGCCTGCCGCTCGCCTCCAGACGCTTGCAGCCGAGCGCAATGTGGCCGCCCAGGTCCATCTGCTGGACATCGGTGAAATCGTCGACGTGGCGCCGCCCGCGGACGCGCCCTCGTCCTCTGCGCCGCAGCAACCCGCCCCTTCGCCGTAGCTAGTGCGACGCCGTCGGCGTGACGCGGGCGGCCCACTGGATGCCGCCGAGGAGGTGCTCGCGGAAGAGCGGCTCGCGGTAGGCTTCCTTTGTGTGGCCGAGTTCTGTGTACCACGACCGGCCGCCCTCGAAGGCGCGGTACCACGCCACGGGATGCTGATCGCCCATCGCGGGCGCACCCTCCAGGTCGTACGAGTCCTCGTCGAGGTTCAGCAGGATGTTGAGGCTATCTTGCACCGATCGGAAGCTGTACCACTCATCGCGGCGCACCCACGGCTGCGGCAACATGCGCGTCGAGGCGTGCGCCGTGTCGACCACCGTGATCGACGCTTCCTGCACGGAGGGGTGCCCGTCGAAGTACGCGCCGACGAGCCGGTTGTACCACGGCCAGTCGTACTCCGTGTCGGTGGCGGAGTGCACGCCAACGAACCCGCCCCCGCCGCGGATGTACTGCTGCAGCGCCGCTTGCTGTGCGGTGTTCAGCACGTCCCCGGTCGTGTTCAGAAAGATGACGACATCGTACGTGCGGAGCCCGTCCGGCGTGAACGCGGAGGCGTCTTCGGTGGCCGTCACGCCGAACCCGTGCTCGGCGCCCAACTCCCGCAGCGCGGCGATGCCGTCCGGGATGGAGGCGTGGCGAAAGCCTTCCGTCTTCGAAAAGACGAGCGCGTCGAACGCCGCCGGAGCGGGCTCGGCCGTACTCGAGCAGCCGGTGAGCGCAACGGCCAGGCTGAACGCGAAGGCGATCAGAAGGGCCGGACGTTGGTGGAGGAAGGAGTCGGAGGTAGGCATGGGTCCACGCGGTTTCGGTGGGGGGGGTCCAGCGGGTCGGACCCGGCAGGGATCTTCGGGCATGTGCGCCATCCGGGCCGGGACGGTACGCTGCCGGCTTTGGCTGGGTCCGCGCGGCTTATCCGGCCATGCCGGCTTCGGCCTTGCGGGAGGCCTTGTAGTCTTCCCAGTCGTCGAGGAAGCGCTCCAGGCCCCGGTCGGTGAGCGGATGATCCAGCAGCTTCGTCATGGTCTCGAACGGCATCGTCGCCACGTCGGCGCCGGCGAGAGCAGCCTCCTTCACGTGCATCGGATGCCGGATTGACGCGGCCAAGACCTCCGTCTCGAAGCCGTAGTTATCATAGATCTGGATGACCTCCTCGATCAGCTGCATGCCGTTCGACGAGATGTCATCGACCCGGCCGATGAACGGGCTGATGTAGCTGGCCCCCGCCTTGGCCGCAATGAGCGCCTGCGTGGGCGAGAAGCACAGCGTGCAGTTCGTGCGGATGCCCTCATCCGATAGGGCCTTGAGCGCCTTGATCCCTTCCTTGATGAGTGGAATCTTGACCACGACGTTCTCGTGAATGTTGGCCAGGGTGTGGGCCTCTTCCATCATGCCGTTAAAGTCCGTGGCGGTCACCTCGGCCGAGACATCACCGTCGACGACCTCACAAATCTCAAAGACGCGCTTGTGGAAGTCGACATTGCCCTCCTTCTTCACAAGCGACGGGTTGGTCGTGACGCCATCGAGGACGCCCATATCGTGTGCCTCGTGAATCGCATCGAGGCTGGCCGTGTCAACGAAGAATTTCATGATTGTTGCGGGGCTTGGTGCAAAACACGCGAGTCCAGCCGAGGCGCGGCCTCGGCCTTGCTATGTTGCATGTTGATGACGATGCATTTTCAACGTATAAAAGCGTCAGCAGTTTACTCCGCCGGTGGGACGCTCGCTGTGACCCGCCGGCACCGGCTGACGCCCCTCCCTTCACGCCTATTCACTGATCCGCCATGCACCTCTGTGTTTTTGAGGACGAGGAGACCGTCCACTTTCGCCCGCTCGTCAACACGCGTGCCGTGTACGACCTGCGCCTCGGCATCCGGACGCTGCTGGAGACGACCCGCGATGCGTTTGACGCGCCGGCGACCGTACTGCACGCGCGCACGCCGGTCGCCGGCGTGACCGCGCAGGAGCACGACCACCCCGTGAATGCTCTCGACGCGGGCGAGGCCGTCCTGTTTGTCAACGGGCGCCTCGTGGCGCACGAGAGTCCCGTGTTGGACCGCCTCCGCCGCGCTGCCGACTCGGGTGAGCCGCCGCGTGCCTTCGTGCAAGACGGGCACCTCATCGCTGCCTGGGTGCCGGATGTGAAGGCCGCCTTAGCCGGGCGCGTGTCGTCCGGCGCCCTGCTCACCCCGTCCGACTTCGCGGACGTCCCGAACGAATCGGTGGATGGCGCCACGCTCGTGCATCGGCTCTGGCACCTGCTCGACACGCTGCCGCCGGCGCTGGAGCAAGACTTCGCCGCCCGCACGGGCCCGTATCACATCCTGAATGACATCTACAGCCGCTCCGGCGCGACCGTCCACCCGAGCGCCGTCGGCGTCAATCCGGAGCAGATCTTCATCGAGCAGGGGGCGACGGTTCACCCGGGTGCGGTCTTGAACGCCGAGCACGGCCCCATCTTTATCGACCGGGACGCGCAGGTGATGGAGCAGGCCGTGCTACGGGGCCCCCTCTACATCGGACCAAATACTAAGGTCAAGATCGGCGCCAACCTAGAGGCCTGCGCGATCGGCCGGTGGTGCAAGGTGGGCGGGGAGGTGCACGACACGGTGATGCACTCGCTCTCCAACAAGTCGCACGCCGGGTTTCTTGGCCACTCCTACCTCGGGCGGTGGTGCAACCTCGGGGCCGACACGAACGTGTCGAACCTCAAGAACGATTACGGCGTCATCGCGCTCTACAACCCGGCCACGGAGACGTTTGAGCCGACGGGCCGTCAGTTCGTGGGCTGCTTCATGGGCGACCACTCGAAGACGGCCATCAACACGATGCTGAACACCGGCACGCTCGTCGGCACCTTCTGCAACCTGTACGGCGCCGACTTCCCGCCGCGTGTCCTGCCGTCCTTTACGTGGGGCACGCCGGGCAACTACACCACGTACCGGCTGGAGAAGGCGCTCCGCGTGGCCGAGGCGGTGATGGCGCGGCGCGACACGCCGTTCACTCCGGCCGACCGCGCGCTCCTCACGCACGTCTTTGAAACCACCCAGGATGCGCGCGCCACGGCGTACGCCGCAGCCTAACGGTCAGCCCTCCCGGTCGAGATGCACGACATCGACCTCTTTCGCCGTACCCTCCGCGATGCGGAGCAGCAGACACGTCTTCTCCTGATGGAGGCCCTGCCGGCCCGCCGCACCGGGGTTGATGAAGAGCATGCCGCCGAGGTCTTCCACACGCTCGACGCGCAGGATGTGGCTGTGCCCGCAGATGAAGAGGTCGGGCGTGTCCTGCGCCAGCCGCCAGCCCATATCGTCCTGCCAACGGTTCGGCCGCCCGGCGATGTGCTTCATCCACACGTCGAGCCCGCCCACGTCGAGCCGCTGGTGCTCGGGCACGTGCCGGCGGAGGTCCCCCCCGTCGATGTTGCCCCACACGGCCTGTGTGGGCGCGAGCGCCTCCAACGCGTCGAGTATGTCGAGGCTGCCGAGGTCGCCCGCGTGCAGGATCAGATCGACGTCGGCAAACACCTCGGCGAGTGCCGGATGGAAATAGCCGTGCGTGTCCGAGACGATGCCGACGGTCATGGGAAAAGTGAGCTCTTTCTGTGACCGAAGCGAGCTTACAGTTCAACCGTCGCCCCGAAGTCGATCACCTCCGCGTTGAAGCCGGCGTCCTCGATGGCGGCACGCACGTCGTCCAGATCCACTTCAATGAAGGGGAACGTGTTGTAGTGGACGGGGATAACAGACGTCGGCTCCACCATCTCGGCCGCGTGGACCGCGCCATCGACGCCCATCGTGACGACGTCGCCCACCGGGGCCAGCATGACGTCGACGTCGTACAGGTCGCCAATCCACTCCATCTCGGCGAAGGGCGCCGTGTCGCCGGTGTAGTACACGGTGGCACCATCGAGCTCCAACACAAAGCCGCCGGCCACGCCGCCGTACGAGCCGTCGGGAAACGATGAGGTGTGCCGCGCATGAATGCCTTCTACACGGCCCCACTCAAAATCGACGGCACCGCCTTCGTTGAGCGGATGCACGTGCTCGTGATCGTAGTCCTCGCCGACGCGCGAGATGATCTCGAAGTTGCTGATGACGAGCGGTCCGCCCGGCCCCGTGAAGGCACCCACATCAGCATAATGATCGAAGTGCGCATGCGACACGAGGATGACGTCCGGATCGAGGTCATCCGGGACGACGTCCGTGTGCGGGTTGTCCTCGAAGAACGGATCGAAGAGGAGCGTCGTCCCGTTCGTCTCGATCTGAAAGGTGGAATGGCCAAAATAGGTGAGCGTCATGGGTGTCGATTTCCTTGAGTGATCGGTCGAGTGTGGAGCAACGTGTCGTGCGTGATACGGCGAGCGCCGTCGAAGCTGTTTCGAAGGATACTGCTCACATTCCACCGCATCAACTACAATCCTGTAACGCGGCGCGCCGGACGTCAACGCGGTGCGCGCAGGCCACGTTTGTCCGGCCCTTCGAAAAACACAGCCGCCCCGCTCACCCCATCAATGCGATCCAGCGCACCGGTGAGTTGCTCTTCGACGAACGCTTTCGTGGGCACGCTCAACCGCATCGAAGCGGGCTCACCGGCCCGGCGCTCGACCCGACTGATCGCCCCCGCCTCGTGCTCATGAAGCATGGAGGCGAGGCGGCTGGCCACGCGACCAAGCGTTTCTTTTTCCTCGTCGGTGAGCCGGCCGCGCATCGAGGGAAATTGGATGGTTACGTGGTACATGCGTCCCTGCACGATGGATCTGTGAAAAGCAAGCACGTTGTGCAAAGCCTCTACCCTAATGCAACGCAGCCCCGTTCGTTCATCCGCCGTTCGTGCCGGACCGCTCGCGCTGCGGACGCGCGCCGCCGCGCTAGGTGAGCGCGTCGATGGCTTCGTCCAGACCCAGGAAGATGCCGAACATACGATTCATGAGGGTGCGGCGCAGCTGCTCCATCACAGGCTCCGTGATGCTACAGAGCACAAGGTCGCCCTCGGGCTCCACGACCTGGAGGCTTGTTCGCATCACATCGATGCCGGCCTGATCGATGGACTCGACGGTCGCAAGATCGAGAATGATGTGATCGTTGCCGGCCGCAATACGGTGCATGAGATGCGCCTGGAAGACGGGGGCGTTCTCGGCGGAAAGCCGTGACTCCTCCACGTGAATCACGAGAAACCCTTCACTCTGAGTCTCGCGTACTGCCAAACCTTGACCGAACGGAGGACGATCCATCAGGTCCTTAGCGTGTTGCGCAGCGTAGTGGACTCTTCCAACATCATTCGCGATTGTTCGAGTGGTTTATCTCAACAGTACAGCATGTGGGTGGCATTCTGCAAGCACACCATGGATCCGCCGCCGCGCACGGACCGATTCGCTTGGCCCGGTACGGCAGCGCAGTTGTGGCGTGCTGCCTGGCGACCCAACGGCCGAGCCCAACGCCCGGGCGCTGTACGCGGTCGACCGCGTTGCGTCTCAGCGTCGCGTAGTGGGGCGCGACAAACTAATGGGTAACGTAGCTCGTAGCGTGCAGACTCTTAAGGGTACAAACCGTAAAAAATCTTTAACTCGTGGTGCTGGGGAAGGAAAACCAGCACACGCCCCGACTTCCGTGCAGGTATGGTTTCGGGTTGATATCTGCGCATGCCGAGGCGCTCGGCCAGGACCTTGCAGTGCGGGGCGTCGCCCCCGCGTGCTCACCGGTTGGCCGCGCGCAAGATGCTGCTTTCAGCCGATGAGGCCGTAGTCATTGACGGCGAGGCCGATGAAGCGTGCGAGGAGGCCCTGCACAAAAACAAGGCGGAAACCGTCATCGGCAGGTGGTAGCCGTGAGGACGGTATGTGGGCCTGCGTTTGGCAAGATAGAAACGCACCGGGTCTCTCACAACCATTCGACGCCACATCCTCGATGAGGGCTCCCGAGAGGGCCATCCCCATGGGCCGTTCTGTGGAGGCGTCGTTGCGCCACGAAGATTTCAACAGGCGATCACGTGACTCGCCATGCAACCTCTTGCATCCGGCACGTCCGTCTCCGAGATTATACGGTTCCTTGTGTCGGCACGACGACCCTCTCCCCTTGCTCTATGATCTACCTACTGAAGTGGATTTTTGTCATTCTGCACATTATCACAGCCGCCGCCTGGTTCGGACTGGGCCTGCGGCTGGCAGGGCGTGCGCGCTCGGTGCTCGCCATGGAAGAGTCGGTGGCCAAGGCGCTGGTCGATGATGCCCAGCGATCGGTGTATCTGATGAACATCTTCATCGTCCTGACACTCGTGTTTTCGCTGGGCGCCTTCTTCTTGGGCGGCGGCTTCGCCGTGTATAGCCCGGCGTATCACACGAGCCTTCTCCTCATGCTCCTCATCATCCTGGACCAGTTTCTGCTCATCCGGCCCGGCTGGAATGGGTTGCAGGCAACGCTCGCCGGTCCGTCCGACACCGGGGAGGCCGCCGATGGCTTTCGGAAGCGGATTGCCATGGGCGTGGGCGTAGGCCACCTGATGTGGCTGATCATCCTCGTGCTGATGTTCTGGAACCAACTCGCCCGCGCCTTTTGAACGCGTATCCCCCGGAGCGTGCACAGGAAAAGCAGGCCTGGAGCTGCACCTCCAGACCTGCTCTTGGTCTATTCGAATGTGATCCCCCCTCCGCGCGCTCGTTCTGTGCGGGCGAGGATGCCCCCGGGAGGATCCGCTGGCCGTTCTCGTTGGGACGGGCAGTAGTGCCTGCCATGGAATCCGCACCCGGCGGCGGGCCACGGTGCGTGGCGGCACTACCGGGCCCGCGCCTCGCCGCTATCCGCGTCCAGTCTGTGACACGGCCAGTTGCACGTGGCGGCGCACGCGGTCGGAGGACTCCTCATCGACCCAGGTCGCAAGCGTTTCGCTGGTTTTGGTGCTGTCGGTGGCAAAGAGCGCCGAGAGCGCCAGGATCCGCTGCTGATCGGTGTTGCGCCGATCGAAGAAGATGGAGTACAACTGGGAGCGTGCGTCCGAAAAGTCGAACGCGGTGGCATCCTCACGGCTCTGCACTTCAATGATCAGTTCCATGCCCCGTTCGCGTAGCGCGGGATTCGTCGAGCGAACCAACGTGTTCACTTGGGATACAAAGTGATGCTTCCAGTAGCCTTTCTCGCCCGGATCTTGGGCCTGGGCGTTACTAGGGGCCAGTAGCAAAAGCATTAAGAGCACTCCCAGCACCGAGAGGGTATGACGGAAGAAGGCGGGAAGCCCGCAATGGGATGACGATAGACTGCGATGCGTGTATTTCATGAGACTCACCGAAAGCGTTCAAAAAGGTGACGAAAGCGTTCATGCATTGGCTAGGTCAATCAGCATGCCGGAGCGGCGCACTCTGTCTTCCACGCCGTACGACGCCGATTGGGCGGCGTCGCCTATCCGCTCGGTGGGCGCTAGCGCACACTGCAACGTGCGCTAGCGCTCATTGCTGGGACCCACGTCGAGCGATCCCCTAGTCATGCGACCCATGCCGGTACAGACGGCACGCGTGCCCACGAAGCTTGCGAGCTCCGGCGTGCACGCCTTCACGCCGACTGCACACACTTGACGCATCTTCCAAGACAATGGTTACAACAAAACGGTTTACGCGACGATAAACCGTTTCGGCCCGCATCGTTTCGGCCCGCCTTCTTCGATTAGCGGTCGAGCGGCCGCTCAGCCGGTGACGTGACAGCGCCCCGGGCGTACTGATCGGGCCGCCTGTGCTGTAGAAAGAGCTGCCGGGCATGCGACCGCTCGCACGCACTTAGGTCGATCTCGGCATGCAGGATGGCGTCGGTCCCGCGCGGCGCCTGCGCCACGAGTTGCCCGTGCGGATCGGCCACGAACGAACCCCCGTCGAACGTAAGCACGTCTTCGTCGCCAACGCGATTGGCGAGCGCCATGAAGACGCCGTTCTGAAACGCCCCAACGCGGAGTTCGGCCTCGAAGAGCCCCTCGGGCCACTCGCCCTTCGCGCCGGCCTGTGGTACGACGACAAGCTCAGCCTCCTGCAGCGCCAGCGCGCGGAGGTACTCCGGATAGTGCCGGTCGTAACAGATGGCCACACCGAGGCGCCCGACGGCCGTTTCGTAGACCGGCGCGCCCGTGTCGCCCGGTGCATAGTAGCCCTGCTCGTAGAAGCCTTCGTAGTCGGTGATGTGCATCATGCGCGTGCGACCGAGCAGCGTGCCGTCCACGTCGATGACGGGCGAGGTGTCGAACGCCCGATCGCCCGCCCGCTCGTACAGGTTAAGCACGACGACCACGCCGTGCTCGGCAGCCGCCGCCTGGAAGGCCTCGGTGGTGGGGCCGGGAATCGGTTCCGCGAGGTCGAGCGCATCCGGCCCGGCGCGGTGCTGCGGGTAGAACGGCGTAAACGCCAACTCCGGGTAGACGACGCAGTCGGCCCCCGCCGCAGCCGCCTCGGCCAGCGCCTCCAGCCCACGCTGCAGATTATCGTCGAGGGCGGACGTGGCATGCTGCTGGACAAGGGCGAGGTGCATGGGCAGAGCGGATGGATAAGCGTGGAGAAAAACAAAAAGCAGAGAATCCCGTGCGGCGCATCTTCAAGCTTGCGCAGGCTGCACCTGACGCTAACGGCGCGTAACAGGCCGTTGCTCCGGGACGAGAAACGCGTCGCCGAACGCGGCGCGGACGGCGGACAGGGCCGGCTCCGCGTTGGACCGCGACGGAAAACGTCCGATGCGCACGCGGTAGTATGGCTGCTCCCATACCACCGCCGGACGGAGCCCGACGTCGACCAGCGCAGCCGGGCGCTCCTCGTCGGGCAGTTGCTGCCACCACGCGCGGACCTGCTCGGCCACCTGCTCGGCCTCGTCCTGCTCGGGCGTCATGTGCACCTGGATGCGGTAGACCTGCCGCGGCGCCTCACGCTCCGGCTCGGAGGTCGTGCCCGGTCCGGTGCAGCTGGCCGCCAGCACGCTGAGAGAGAGTAGCAGTGCAAGTGTGAGTACGACGTACGCGTGTCGGGCCATCGGAGGGGCGCGGGGCTGATCTACGATTCAGTGCTCTCAGGATGGGACGCGGTGCCGGTCGAGGAGGCCATTCCCTCCAGCGCGCGGAGCGCTTCGACGGGAATGGCGAACACGACGGTGTTCGACTCGTCGCTGCTCAAGCTATTGAGCGTCTGCAACGTGCGCAAGTGGAGCGCGCCATCGGCCTCGCTGAGTTGGCGGGCCGCATCGGCCATGTTCTTCGCCGCCTCCAGCTCGCCCTCCGCTTGAATGGTCACGGCGCGGCGCTCGCGCTCGGCCTCCGCCTGCCGGGCAATCACGCGCTTCATGTCCTCAGCCAGGATGATGTCTTTGAGCTCGACAGACTGCACCTCGATCCCCCACGGATCGGTCGCTTGGTCGATCACCTCGCGGATCTGCTTCGAGATCTGCTCCCGCTCGGCCAAAAGCGCGTCAAGATCGACCTCGCCCACCACGTTGCGCATCGTGGTCTGCGCGAGCTGCTGCACGGCGTACATGTACTCCTCTACCTCGATGATGGCTTTCTTCGCATCACGCACCTTGTAGTAGATGACGGCATTGATGCTCACCGTCACGTTGTCGCGCGTGATGCTTTCCTGCTGCGGCACGTCGACCGCCTTCACGCGCATGTCCACCCGCTCCCACGACTGCACGACGGGGATCACGGTCCGGATGCCGGGCGACATCACGGCCTCGAACTTGCCGAACGTGAACTTGACGCCGCGCTCGTACTCGTTCACAACTCGGAACGTGCGCGCGACGGCCCCGACCGCAAGGGCACCGAGGACGATGAACGTGTAAATCAACATGGGATCGGGAGCTTTGGTGAATTGAGTCCGAGCGCGTATCAACCCTGTAACATCGCACCGGGGCCGGACGTCCTCCCCGGCACACGTATGCCTCGCACGATATTCGGGGCCGCTTCTTTTTTCCGGATGAACGCAACCGATTTACGGATGCCCCTGTCCCTTCGGTAAAGACGACGTACCCCGTTTTGATTCCTTGCCGGCCGAATCGGTCCCGTAATCCGCTGACGACGATGATCCCGATGCCTTACCCTATGCCGCTCTACTCCCAGCGCCTCACCCGCCTTCTCTTCGCCCTTACGCCCCTCCTGCTGGCCGCCCTCGCGGTGGGCGTCAGCG
>JAAAPH010000525.1 GCA_009908415.1 Bacteroidota bacterium | reverse complement strand
TTTTGCCGGTCGTTAAGTTGAACGTTCACCCCACCGCATCACGCCGCATCCGACCGTGCTTTTCATGCAACGTCTCCCTGCTCTCTGCTACCTGATTGCGTTCGTGTTCCTGTGGAGCGGCCCTACGCCGGTCGCTGCCCAATCGCCCGACGCTGCGCCGCCCGCCGCGTCCCAAGCCGACACCGATCGGTGGGCCGAGCAGCAGCTGGCGGCGATGACGCTGGAAGAAAAGGTCAGCCAGATGTTTTCGGTGTGGGCGAGCGGTTACTTCCAAAATGTCGATGAGAAAAGCTACTGGCAGCTCGTCGACTTCGTCGAGGAGTTTCAGGTGGGCGGGGTCATCTTCGGTCCGGGCGATCTCATGGCGCAGGCGACGTTGACCAACGACCTGCAGCAGCGCGCCGCCCGCCCACTCCTCGTCGCGCAGGACATGGAGTGGGGGCCAGGCATGCGGCTCGATGAGGCGGCCACGTTCCCCCCCGCCATGGCCATTGGCGCGACGCGCACGCCGGAGTATGCCTACCTCGCGGGGTACGCGACGGCCCGCGAGGCACGCACGCTGGGGACGCATCAGGTGTACGCGCCCGTGGCTGACATCAACAACAATCCCGAGAACCCGGTCATCAACATCCGCTCGTACGGCGAGCATCCGGAGCTGGTCGCGCAGATGACATCGGATGCCGTGCGCGGGCTGCAGGTCGGTGGGGCCATCGCCACGGCGAAGCACTTCCCCGGCCACGGTGACACGGGGACCGATTCGCACCTCGACTTGCCGGTCATTCCCTTTTCGCGGGCCCGGCTGGACACGCTGGAGCTCGTCCCGTTTCGCTCGGCCATCCAGGCCGGCGTCGAGAGCGTGATGACGGGGCACCTGTCCTTCCCCGCGCTGGAGCCCGACTCGACGGTGCCGGCGACCCTTTCGCCGGTCATCACCGAGGGGCTGCTCCGCGACGAGCTTGGGTTTGAGGGCTTCGTGGTCACCGACGCGCTCGACATGCAGGGCGTAACGAAGAACTTCGGAGCGGGGGAGACGGCTGTCCGGGCCATTGAAGCGGGCGTCGACATGCTCCTGATGTCGGAGGATCCCTACGTGGCCCGCAAGGCCATCCTGGACGCCATCGCGTCGGGTCGGCTCTCGGAGGCGCGCATTGACCGCTCCGTACGGCGCATCCTGCAGGAGAAGGAGCAGATGCACCTCCACCGTCACCGGCTTGTCAGCATGGAGGCCGTGCAGACGTACGTGTCGCAGCGTTCGCACAAGGTGCTGGAAGACGAGATCGCGCGCGCATCGATGACGCTGCTCCGCAACGAAGAGGATCTGCTGCCGCTTACGCCGCCGGACGGCCGGCGCGTGCTCGTCGTAACGCTGAACGACAGCGAGAACCCGTATGTGGGCAACACCTTCATCCGCGAGTTGCGCGACGGCCCGTCCATCGGGGGCGTCGCCGTGCGCCGCCTGCATGCAAACTCGGATGCGGAGGACTACGACGAGGTGATCGCCGACGCGACGCGGTTTGATGTCGTCGTGGTGGCCTCCTTCCTGCGCGTGCGCTCGTGGAGCGGGCGCATCGGGCTGCCGGAAGAGCAGGCCGGGTTTCTGAACGAAATCACGCAGATCGAGTCCCCCGTAGTGCTCACCGCGTTCGGGAATCCGTATGCGGTGATGTCGATGGATCACCTGCCGACGGCGTACCTGGCGGCGTATGGGACGCGGCGCGCGTCGCAGCAGGCGGCCGCGCAGGCGCTCACGGGCCAGAGCGGCACGCCCGGCAAGCTGCCCGTCACCATCCCCAACCGCTATGGCTACGGCTCGGGGATCCATCTGGAGCAAGTGTCCCCCCGCGTGGACGCGCCCGAAGCCATCGGGATGGACGGCCGCCAGCTGTACCGCATCGACTCACTGATGCACGACGGCATGCTGAACAAGGCGTTCCCCGGTGCGGCCGTGGCCGTGGGGCGCGGACAGACCATCGCCATGCTCGACGGCATCGGCTACTACACGTACGAGGCGAAGAAAGAAGTGACGCCCCACGCGCGCTACGACCTGGCCTCACTCACCAAGGTGGTGGCCACGACCACGGCCGCCATGAAGCTTTACGAGGCCGGTGCGCTCGACCTCGACGCCCGCGTGGTCGAGTACCTGCCCGCCTTTGGGCAGAACGGCAAGGAGACCGTCACGGTTCGCCAGCTGCTATCGCACTCGGCCGGATTCCAGCCGTATCTGGGGCCGGACGAACGCGGGCCGTCGCCGCAGGCCATCGTGGATACTATCATGGCGAAGTCGCTGCAGTACGAGCCCGGTACGGAGTCGCGGTACAGCGGCCTCGGGATGATTACGCTCATGCAGATCATCGAGACGCTGTCCGGGCAAGACTTTGCCACGTTCTGCGAGGAAGAGATCTTCCAGCCGCTCGGTATGTACAGCACGGGGTTCCGGCCGGTCGGTGCGGTGGACGAGTCGATCGTGCCTGCCACGGACACGACGGGCACCATCATCCAGGGCACCGTGCACGATCCGGTGGCGCAGCATATGCGCGGCACGTCGGGCAACGCCGGCCTGTTCTCCACGGCCGAGGACCTGGCCCGCTTCGCCAGCATGATGGTGAACGACGGGCGGATCTACGGCCGGCCGTTCCTGCAGAAGGCGACGATCGACCTGTTCACCCGCCGCGTCGATGGCGTGCCCGGCAGCACGCGCGCGCTCGGTTGGGACACGAAGAGCGACGAGGGCTACTCCTCGGCGGGTGAGCGTTTCGGCGACCAGAGCTTCGGCCACACCGGATACACGGGCACTTCGTTCTGGATCGACCCGGAGCAGGACCTGTACGCCATCCTGCTGACCAACCGCGTGTACCCCGACGATACGGACCGTCAGGTTTCGCAGTACCGCCCGCAGTTTGCCGACATCGTGTACCAGGCGCTGATTGCGCCGCCCGCGCCCATCCTGCCCGACGCGCCGCCCTGTTATCACAGCGCACCCGTCGCGGCCCGTGAAGCCGCCGATTGCGAGGCCGCATCGAACGCAGCCCTCAGCGCACCGCCGTCACAGGTCGGCGGCCGATGATGGGGGGCTGGTGGCATCAGACGAGGATGGCGGCGTGTTGCTGTCGGCTGCGTCGCCGCTGACGAGCTGGATGGGGAGCGGGTCCGTCGCGCTGCCTGTGTAGAGCGAGCGGTGCGGGAACGGAATCTCGATGCCGTGCTCGTCGAAGGCCGCCTTGACCTCGGTGGGGATCTGGTTGCGCAGCTCGAGGAAGTTTTCCTGCTTGGCCCACACGGAGAACTGGTGGTCGATGGACGACGCGCCGAAGCCGCGGAAGAGGATGAGCGGTTGGGGTTCTTCGAGGCACAGCGGGTTCTGGTCGGCGACCTCCATGAGCACCTCGCGGACGCGCGGGAGGTCCTCTTTGTACGCCACGCCCACCTGCAGGTCCACGCGGCGGATGGGGTACCGATTGAGGTTCGTGATCTCCGACTTAATCATCGTCTCGTTCGGCAGGCGCACAAAGAGGTTGTCGAATGTGCGCAGCTTCACCGAGAGCAGGTCGATGGAGACGACCTCGCCCGTCGTTTCTCCAACGCGGATGATGTCGCCCACGGCGAAGGGCCGCTCCCCGAGCAGGAAGAGGCCGCTGATCACGTTCGAGGCCGACGTCTGCGACGCAAAACCCACGGCGACCGTCAGGATGCCGGCGGCGCCTAGCAGGATGCCGAGGTCAAAGCCGAGCTCCACGAGCGCCGAGGCCGCAAAGAGGCCCACGATCGTATAGAACGTGATCCGCTGCACCAGCATGGCCTGGTGGGCGTCGGTCTGGCGGTCGAGCAGGGTCGCGAGGCCGCGCCCGGCGAAGCGTGCGAGGAGCACGCCGAGGCCCAGCTTGATGAGGGCGCGGAGCACGGCGGCCGCCTGTTCCCCGGTTGCAAAGTCGACGATGAGGGTCCACCACTGTTCAAACATGGCCGTTGGGCGTGTAAACGGTAGAGCGCGTAGACGGAAGAACGGTAGCGCACCGGCTACGAGCTGAAGAGAGCGCTGATCGCTTTGAACGTGCTCATCACGAGGTTCTGCCGGAGGGCTTCCCGGGGCGCCGCGACGCGCTTGGCGTCGGCAACCGCGGGGGGCGCGCCCGGTTCGATCTGCACCCGGGCGCCTTCGGCGTTCTCCTCGCGGTGGAGCGTCACCGCCTGCGTCCACAACATGTGGTCCGGCGACGCAAACAGGGCCAGGTGCTGCGTCGGAATCTGGACGCGCTCCAACAGGAGCTGGTCCGCGGCGCGATTTCGGAGCAGCAGCGGCGTCACCGCGCGGTGCGGACGGAGCGGCAGGTTCTCCAATTGAAGGCGGCCGGTGGTGCGCGTGGCATAGCACAGCTCCCCCTCGCGCGTCGAGGGCCCAAACCACGTGTCCGAGGGGCGATACGCAGGCACCTCGTGCTGGGCCCGCCCGCCCAGGTCGACCTGAATCCAGAGCGGCGTGCTCACGTAGAGCGTCACCTCCTCGCCCGCCGGGATGTAGATCGCATGCTCGGGGCGTGCGACCACCGGTCGGTCGGCGAGAGCCGGGGTGAGCATCACGCGAGGATCATCGCCCCGCGTGCTGAATCGGGCGATCTGGGACGCCGCGACGTCGGGATCAATGACGTGCGGCCATTCGGATTCCGGAACGGGGCAGCGGACCGCACTCTCGCTCATTAGCGAGTCGGGTTCCTGCTTGTGCGTCAGGCGCCACTCGTTCGGGCCGTGGAAAACCCACAGCGTGCTGGGACCAATCAGCCACTGACCGCCATGGCGTTGCTCGACGGTGTAGGTGGTCCACCATGGCACGGCAGAGATAGGATCAGCAGTCATTGTAGCAGGCTGGAGAATGACGAAACCCGAGCGTGAACCGTAGAATGATCTTTCCAGCGGACTGTTCGATGCAATCGGGAGCCGCCTGCCCGCCGTGCCGGGTGGATGTAATCCTTTTGCGAAGAGGCCCGCATCGGGTGGAAAAAGGCGTCCAGCATCGGGATCATAGGCCCGCACGTTCTTGCTCACCCACCCTGCATCTGTTTATGGAATATCGACATCTCGGACGCTCGGGCCTCAAGGTTTCTGCCCTGTCCTTCGGCGCCTGGGTCACGTTCGGCGATCAGGTCGACGAAGACGTGGCTCGCGACTGCATGAAGGTCGCCTACGACGCGGGCGTCAACTTCTTCGACAACGCCGAGGCCTATGCGGGCGGCCAGGCCGAGACGATGATGGGCAACATCATCCGAGCGGAAGGCTGGACGCGCTCGGATCTCGTCGTGTCGACCAAAATCTTCTGGGGCGGCGACGGGCCGAACGACGTCGGGCTCTCGCGCAAACACGTCATCGAGGGCACCGAGGCCGCGCTGGAGCGCCTGCAGATGGACTACGTCGACCTCATCTTTTGCCACCGCCCCGACCCGGAGACGCCGATCGAGGAGACCGTGCGTGCCATGAACTACGTCATCGACCAGGGCATGGCGTTTTACTGGGGCACGAGCGAGTGGACGGCGGAGCAGATCCGGCAGGCCTACGAGATCGCCCGCCGCGAGCACCTGGTGCCGCCCACGATGGAGCAGCCGCAGTACAATATGCTGCACCGCGAGAAGGTGGAGCGCCAGTTCAAGCCGCTGTACCGCGACTTCCAGCTCGGGCTGACGACGTGGAGCCCGCTCGCCAGCGGCATCCTGACGGGCAAGTACAACGACGGCATTCCGGAAGGCACCCGCCTCAACCTCGAAGGCTACGAGTGGCTCCGCAAGCAGCTCGAAGGCGAGGCCGGCGAGCAGAAGCTGGAGAAGGTCCGTCAGCTTACGACCCTGGCCAAGGAGGAGCTCGACTGCACGATGGCGCAGCTCGCGCTGGCGTGGTGCGTCTCCAACACCGACGTGAGCACCGTCATCACGGGCGCCTCGCGGCCGGAGCAGGTCGAGCAAAACATGCAGGCGCTCGAAGTGGCCCACGCGCTGACGCCGGATCTCATGGAGCGGATCGAGGACATCCTCGACAATAAGCCCGACCCCGTGCCCAACTGGCGGTATATGTGATTGCGACGTGTGGATGTGTGAATGGGTGGAAGTATGAAGAGGCTCACGTACACACGTTCATACTTCCACACGTCCACATCGGCCGTTACTGCATCGGCATGCCGTCCATGCCTTCGCCGCCTTCGTAGTCACCGCCTCGGTTGCGGCGGCGCTGCTGGTCCTGCTGGCCGAAGTTGTAGCGCAGGCTAACCTGCAGGGCTTGCGCGTTGAAGTCGCGCTCGAACGTCTGGTAGTACTGCGACGACTCGCGCCACATGTTGAAGCCCATCGTGTCGAAGAGGTCGCTCGCGCGCAGGCTGAGGCTGGCCCGCCCGTCGAGTAGATCGCGCTGCACGGCGAGGTCGGTGCGCGTGAAGGCATCGATGTGACCGCCGGGCACGTTCATCGGCGAACGGTAGAACTGCGACAGCTCCAGTTTCACGCCGGTCGGCAGCGTGGCCGTGGCCGAGACGCGCGTGGAGTAGCCGAGCGCGCTGCTCGACAGCTCGCTGTTCACGTTGCTCCCGTCCGTGTCGCGCTGGTACAGGTTGAAGCTCCCTCGCGCGCGGAGCCACCGGTCCATATTCAGCGTGCCGATGACCTCGGCGCCATAGGAATTTTCCGTGGCGAAGTTCTCGAACGTCGTCAGCGTCACGCCGTCGTCAGTGAGGCGCTGGCTCCAGCTGATCGCATCGACCGTGCGGCGGTAGTATGGCGCGAGCTGCAGCGTGTACGCGCCGGCGATGTGGGCGTAGCTCACCTCAAAGGCGTGCGTGTATTGCGGGTCGAGGTACGGATTCCCGACGCGGCGCGACGTGGGGTCGTCGTAGTCGCCGAAGGGGTTGAGCTGCCACGTGTTGGGGCGCCGCACGCGCTTGCTGTAGCTCAGTCGCACCGTCCGCCCCTCGGCCGGCGCGTACGTCAGGAATGCACTCGGGTAGGCGCTGAAGTAGCTATTGTCAAATGCTTCCCCGGTCGTCGTCAGGTCGAACGTCGTGTAGACCTGCTCGACGCGGACGCCGACCTGCGCGCCGAAGGGGCCGAGCTCGCCGCCCAGGATGCCGTACGCGGCGTGCACCTGTTCGTCGTAGGCGAATGTGTTGTTGAGGTTCACATCGGGGCGGAACGTGTTCGCGGTCAGGTCGAGCGACTCGGAGTAGAACCGGTTGTCCATCCACTCCATCTCGCTATTGAACCCCGCTTCCATACGGAGCGCCTCGCCGAGGGGGCGCATGTAGTCGAGCTGCACTTCGAGTTCGCGGCCGTCCTCGGTTTGCTCCACGGCCTGCTCCTCCAGGAGGGGGGTGCCTACGGCGTCATCGCTCATCAGCAGGTTCTCCGTGTACCGATCCAGCTCGCTCTCGTCTTCTTGCTCGAAGTTGATCTCGGCGGTCAGCTCGTGCGAGCGCGGGTCGACGGTCCGTTGGAAGGTGAGGCGGTAGTCCATGTTGAAATCGTCGCCTGAGCCGTCGGTGCGGCGGGTGTAGCGGCGCATCAGCGCCTCGGTGGCATCGAGCTCGGAATACGTGTTGAGCGTATTCGTGCCGCCGTCGCGCAGGCTAGCGAGCCCCGTGAAGGAGAGCGTATTCAGGTCGCTCAACCGGTAATCGATGGTCGTGTTGAGCGTGTTGGAGAGGCGGCTCCGCTCGCCGTCACTGTTCTGGTCGAGGAACGTCATCGGATCGAGATACCGGTTCTCGCGGAATTGAGAGCCGCGGTTCTCGCGCTCGCCGTAGCGCAGCCCGTAGTTGACAAAGACATTCCACGGCCCGGTGCCAAAGTGCACGTTGGCCGAGCCGCCGTACCGGTTGTTGGTGTTTGCATTGACGCTGATGCCGCCGCCGAGCGTCTGCGTTTTTTCCTTAGCGAGCACGATATTGATGATGCCCGACATGCCCTCGGGGTCGTAGCGTGCCGACGGGTTGGGAATCACCTCCACGCGCTGGATGGATTCCGCGGCGAGGCCGCTCAGGAAGCCGGCGAGCGCCTCGCCCGTCATCGGGGCGGGGCGGCCGTTTAGGTAGATGGCCACGTTCTCGCTGCCTCGCAGGCTGATGGTGTCATCGATGTCGACCTCGATCGATGGGATGTTGGACAGCACGTCCAGCCCCGAGCCGCCGGCCGTCATCGGCTGGTTTTCCACGTTGTACGTCGTCCGGTCGATGCCGACCTCCACGAACGACCGGTCCGCGGTCACTTCCACACCGTCCAGCAATTCGGTATCCTCCGCCAGCGTGATTGTGCCCAGGTCGAGGGCACGCTCGCGCGGGGTGACCCGGAGGGCGTCGACGACCTGCGTCCGGTACCCGACGAAGCTCACGCGCAGGTAGTACTGGCCGGGGCGTATACCCTCGATCGAAAACGTGCCGTCGTCGGCCGTGATGGCGCCCGTTACGAGGCTGGAATCGGCCGCGTTCCACAGCGCGGCGGTTGCCGACACGATGGGCGCTTCGGTAGCGGCTTCCACAACGGTGCCGCCCACTGTGCCGCTCGGTGCGCGGGCGCCGGGCTGCTGCCCGCCCCGCGTCTGGGCAACGGCAGACGGGGCCATGCTCAGGGTGAGGAGCAACACAAGCAGGGGACGCATGAAAGGAGAGAGGCTCAACATGGGCGGTGCCGAAAGGGTAAATGGGAGAAGGAGGCTTCAACGTTGTGCGGCCATTATAGCAGGGCGCGAACGGACAGGATTCCGCCCGATATGCGAAATGCACCGGTTCGTCACGAACTGCACGCCGGTATTACGAGGCATTCGCACCTTCCCGGTTCTGCTGCGTACTTAAGAACAAGCCCGAGATAGTGAACGTCACGACCTGTTGCCCGTCTAACCTGCTCTATGGGAAACGACGCTGAAACCGTGCAAGTGCTGGGGCGCACCATGCCAAAAAGCCGCCGATATTGGCTGGAGGCCGGGCTCGTCGTGGCCTTCTGGACGCTGATGGCCGTGTTGATGGTGAGCAGTCGGCTCTTGGACGCGCGCCGGCCGGATCCCGAGCCGCGGTTGCTGCACTTCATCTTTTTCCGCTCGTACCTGTGGGCGGTGCTCACGCCGCTCGTCTTCTGGGTGAGCCACAAGTTCAGCATCGAGCGACCCGACTGGCCGATTCGCGTGGGCGGGCACCTTTTCGTCGCGCTTCTCGTCGGCGCCGTCGTCGACATGATCGGGGACGCCTTCGTGTTCTACTACGTGCAGCCCCCCTGGCTCGACGAAGCCGACACCTTCAACGCCCTGGAAGATCTTTTCGAGCTCGACTTCCTGTACGAGTTTGCGATCTACCTGGCCGTGCTCACCGCAGGCTTCGCCCGCGACTATTTTTTGCGCTACCAGGAGCGGCAAAGAGAGGCCACGCAACTCCGGGCCCAAACCGCCGAGCTGCAGGGGCAACTGGCCGAGGCACGCCTCCAGGCCCTCCGCATGCAAATCAATCCGCACTTCCTATTCAACACGCTGCATGCCATCTCCACGCTCGTTGAGCGCGACCCGGGCGGCGTGCGCCGGATGATTGCGCGGCTGAGCGAGCTGCTACGTTATACGTTGGAAGAGACCGACACGCAAGAGGTGCCGCTCGACCAAGAACTCGACTTCCTGGAGGGCTACTTGGAGATCCAGCGCATCCGCTTTCAAGGGCGCCTCGATGTGGAGGAGGATGTCCCGGAGGAGACGCGGAAGGCGCTCGTGCCCAACCTTATCCTGCAGCCGCTGGTGGAGAATGCGATCAAGCACGGCGCGAGCCAGATTGAGGGCGAAGGCCGCATTCTCATCCAGGCACGACGGGCGGGCGACCGCCTGCAGGTGAGCGTGCACGACAACGGACCCGGGCTCAGCGCCGGATCCGGCGACGGCGCACCGCGCGGCTTTGGGCTGCGCAACACGCAGGAGCGCCTGGAAAGCCTCTACGGCGACGACCAGGAGCTCGCGCTCGTGCCCTCCGAGAGCGGCGGCCTCGTCGCGCGCATCACGCTGCCCTTTCATACCAGTGCCGACCTGCACACCGCCGAGCTCCCGGAACGCGAATTTTCGCATCGCCAGTAGTCCGTCATGAGTGACGATAAGACCCTACACATCCTCATCGTCGACGATGAACTGCTGGCACGGCAACGCCTCGAAGACCTGCTGGAGGGCCGCGAGAACGTGGAGGTCGTCGACGTGGCCGACAGCGGGCAGAAGGCCATCGAGGCGATTCGCACGCACGACCTCGACCTCGTCTTTCTCGACGTGCAGATGCCGGGTAAAAATGGGATCGACGTGGTCGACGCCATCGGGCCGGAGCACATGCCGGCGGTGATCTTTGTCACGGCATACGATCAGTACGCCCTCAAGGCCTTCGATGTGGCGGCCCTCGATTATCTGCTGAAGCCCTTTGACGACGAGCGGTTCGAGCAGGCCCTGCAGCGCGCCCGGGAGTTCATCACGCTGCGCAAGGTCGACGAGCTGCGCGACCGGCTGGCTACGCTGCTCGACGACGAAGAGACACCGTCCGACGAACCCGCTCGCGGCACCTCGGACGCGCCCAGCTATCTGGAGCGCATCGCCGTCGAGTCGCGCGGGCAGGTCCGCGTTGTCCCCGTCGCGTCGATCGATTATATCACGGCCAGCGGGCCTTACGCCGAACTCCACGTGGGCGACACCACCCACGTCATCCGCGAACGGATGCAGACGCTCGAAGACCGGCTCGATCCCGCGTCATTCATGCGCGTGCACCGGAGCACCATTGTTCGTCTGGACGAGATCGACGCGTTGCTCTACAACGCCGGCGGCGACTACGCCGTGCGCCTGAAAAGCGGGAAGCGCCTGAGCGTCAGTCGCGGCCGCCGCGAAGAGCTTGAGGAACGGTTGGGGCTCGACGAGCTGGACTGACCCTGCAGCTGGTTCCGGACCGGCTGCCCCTGCTGCGCCGAGTACAGGAACGGTGGGCGAACGCTGTACGCGGCCATCGATAGGGGAGGCCGCGGTCGTCGTGTAGGAAAAACCCTGACATTCAGCTGCACATATGGCGGACGCGGAGAGTCGACTCTGGCGCACAGCAGGACCGTCTTTTGGCACGTACGTTAGGATTCCGGACTCCCCATCCCTATAGTTGGAGATCGGAAGACCGTCCGGGTGAGAGGTGCCGCTGGGGCGGGCTGCTCGGTGATCTCAGCGCGCGCTGTGTGTACAACGACTATTGACAGGAGGGGCGCCATGGAATGCCAGTTCAAAGGAGAGTTCACGGATTACGACAAGGAGCGCTTGGAGCACGCCATCACGCGCTACGAGCACGCCCAGAAGAGGACGGCAACCGAATCATCTTGGTCGTTTGTCCACTTCAACACGCCGTATAGAGGTTCTTTGTACTGGGGCGTACGCGCCGACGATGGGTTCATGGTTAAAGCGGGAACGGCGCGCGGCCTGATTGGGGCTGTGGACACCGCCCGGAAGGAGAGCCTCCGCCGACATAGCCGTACCCTGGACCAAGCTAGCCGTGCCCTTCGCCGGTCGATGCATTCGCCGAGCGCGACCGCCGGTGAATGAGTGGCGGCGCCGCGCCTCCGTTCACTCGAAGGCTTGGAGCCGGTGCACCAGGGCGCCGACCAACGCGTTCAGGGCCGCTTCATCGGACGCCACCATCCAGGTCACGAGCACCGGGCCGTAAAGCTCGGCCTCCAAGCGACCGACGCCCGCACGCGATTCAGCGTGCGCCGAGTATACCGACTGGATAACGTTGGCTGCGTGTTCGGCTTCGTGGTAGGTCGCGTAATCGTAGGACAACCCCTGCCACACATCGTCCGCGTGGGCCGGAGGGGCATGCGTGTGCGCCCCCGAGGGCAAGTGCAGGCGCAGCGTGCCACGCGCACGCGTCGTCCGATTGAGTGCATTGAGCAACTCAATGGCGCTGTCAAGCGTGGCTTCGCGGGAAAGGACGTTGGACATCATCCGGACGGCAACTCAGTGAGCCAAAGGAAGACGGCCCACGGAAACACAAAAATTCGTCCCATCCTTTAAAGTCCGCTTTTCAGGCGACTGAGGGCG
>JAAAPH010000369.1 GCA_009908415.1 Bacteroidota bacterium | reverse complement strand
GGCCGCGAGCAGCAGCGCCAAGGACAGCAAGCCGAGGAGGAGTTCAACCGCGAAAGCCCCGCCGACCTCACCCGCGAGGAGCAGATCGATCGCCTCCGCCGCGACTTGATCCGCGCCATGGAGACCGGCTACGCGCCGGATTACGAGGAGCTCATCAAGCGGTACTTCGAGCTGCTCCAGCAGCAGGAGCAACCGCAGCAGGAGCAACCGCAGCCGTAGCCGGTCCAGCGGCTCGCTCTCGCTGAGCCCCGGCTCCAATCAAGGAGGCGATGCGTCAACGGGGCGCAGCCGGCTCCAGAAAACGATCCTGGAGCGCGGGCGTCGGGACGCGGCACTGGTCTTGGCGCCCGAACCAGTCGTACCGCCGCGCGGCAATCACGTCGTACACGGCGTCCCGCAGCGCGCGAGGCACCACCATGAGGGCGAAGAACAGCGGCCATGCTCCCGTCAGGTGGCGCGCAATCCGGAGGGCCGCCGTCGACTTTCGATACGCCTGCCCGTTCTCAATGAGCACCACGCTCCGGAGGCTATTCTCGCCGCCCTCCGTCGACGCCTCTCCCTCGTGGTCGTCGAGCAGCTGCTGCGCCGCCTCGGATTGCAGGGCCGCAAACTTGAAGTACCCGTCGGGGTCGCGGTCGATGACGAAATTGACAAAGCCGTTGCAGAGATTGCAGACCCCGTCGAACAGGATCAACGCGTGGGGTTCCGTCGGGTCGGTGTGCGGCACAGGAGCGAACTATCGGTGGGCAATACAGGCTGAATATTGACATTATCGGCACGCGGGAAAGATCCCTGCCATTGAATTTCAGGGGCTCATCGGTTACGTTTAGATCTACTCAACGGACCGAAGGCGTCTCGCTCACCGATCGTTTTCCTCCGCAGGCACCCCCTATGTGCACCTGCTTTATCGAGGGATAGCGGGGGGATTGTGAGGCGGAGCTTCGTTTTCTACGCGTTCCCTGCACGACCAAACCACACCAGTCGCATGGCAAAGTCCAAAAGGATTCTGTTTATCGCCGGAGAAGTTAAGCCGTTCGCCGAGGTCTCGGAGGTCGCCGACCTCGCGCGGGCCCTTCCCGAACAGCTTCAGGCTGCGGGCAACTTCGAGGCGCGCATCACGATGCCGCGCTACGGGACCATCAACGAGCGCCGCAACCAATTGCACGAAGTGATTCGTCTCTCCGGCACGGACGTCCCGATGGGCGATACGACCGAAACCCTCACGGTCAAAGTGGCCTCCCTGCCCGACATTCGGCTCCAGGTCTACTTTATGGACCACGACGGCTACTTCGGCCGCTCGGCCGTAGCGTCCGATGACGACGAGAGCGCCTTCGATGACAACGACGCGCGGACGCTGTTCTTCGACCGGGCGGTGCTTGAAACGATGCGTAAGCTGCGCTGGGGTCCGGACGTGATTCACGCCTTTGGTTGGGTCAGCGGCCTCGTCCCGCTCCTGTTGAGCAGCGAGTACGCGGGCGATGAGCACCTGGGCGCGGCCAAAGTCGTCTACACGCCGGATGACGTCGATACCACGACGACGCTTAGCGAATCCTTCCTCGCCGAACATGGCCTGCCCACCGACGACCTCGATGGCGCAACGCTCGCCGAGGCCGGGGAACACCACGCCGACGCCGTGATCTACCCGCCGTCGCTCGCCCCCACAGGCGGCCACCCCCAGTTTGACGCCGACGCCGAGGCCCGCGCGGAACAGCTGGTCACCCTCTATGACGAGATGCTGAGCGAAGTCCCAGCCTAAATTCACCGAGTATTTATGCCTCAATTGCGCTGAGCCTATACGGATTGCGCCTCTCCCCCGTTATTTCTCGTGTGCTTCCCGAACCCCATCGGCACAAACGCCGTTTGGGGTTTTCGGTTGTAACGCGAGCGGCCCGCACCGTCTCCCATGGTGCGCCCCTGACGATGAGGCGCTCGCTCACTCGCGCTCTCTGCGATGTACCTTCCGCCCATGAGACGTCACGTTTTTTCTCTCCTTCTCGCATGCGGCTTTCTCCTGATAGCCCTCACGGCCTGCAATGATAATCCAACAGGGGTCGGACTGGGCGTTGGTCCCGAAGGATTCCAGGGGGGCACGCCCGTCAACGTAGACCTTGAGCCCTCGACCTTTGAAACCGTTTCCGTCGACGATGTCACCGAGAACCAGGCGCGCATCCTGACGGGCCGCGTGGACGATCCGGTGCTGGGCACCATCACCACGACGGGGTACATCGACGTTTCGCCCCCCACGACGCTCCCCGACGGTTTTGAAGGCAGTACCGTGCAGTCTGCCCAGCTCGTCCTGCCTCCGCGGAGTGAGCAGGAAACCTCTTCCATCCAGCCCTATGTGTACGGCGACACGCTGAGTACGATGACGGTGGGCATCTACGCGATGCCAAACGCATGGGAGGCGCGCACTGCCGATGACATGCCTGCCGCGGGCAGCCGCATTGCCGAGTCGGAGCCGTTCGCCCCCGGCGATACGGTGCGGATCGACCTCCCGCAGAGTTGGAGCGCGTTCGGCACGCTCAGTGACACAACAGGCTTCGATGACCGCTTCCATGGATTTCAGATCCGGGGGGTGTCGGGGAATGCCTCCGTGGGCTTTGCCACTCCCTCGACCTTCTTGCAAGTCGTCGCCGACGACGACACCGTTGCGTACGGGGCGTCACGTTCGTTCACCAGCATCGAACGGTCGGGAGGTCCTGCCCTCTCGAACCGCACCCTCCTCCAGGATGGATTTGGCCGCGCGCTGTCGTTCGAATTCACATTTCCGGATTCGCTCCGCGACACGCCGATCAGCCGGGCGATTCTGCGCCTTCCCACCGATACGACGCTTTTCGACCGGGAGCAGCGTCCTCCCAACTTCGTTCGCCCCCTTACGAGCGGGCTGGTCATCCAGGGCTTTACAAGCGACAGCACGTTGGTGCTGGCCTCCCCGACCAGCCTCACCTCCGATGGGGTGTTCGCCTTCGAAGCGCCCGCGCAGTCTGGAGCGTCACTGCGGCAGATCTTCCAATCCATCGCGCTGGGCCAGTCCGCCGTGGAACGGTACCAAGTCTCGCTCAATCAGTCGAGCAACACGATTAATCCGTTGCTGTTCTACGTTCCCGGCAGCGGCGAGAGCACACCCCGCGTGTCACTCACCATCACCGAACCCGACAGTTGAACCCGACAGTTGACGTGCCCGGCCGCCCGCGGCTTCTCGCGATTGGATCACATAGCGATCGGATGACGATCAAACCCGCCATGAAAGACGCTTTTTTCGCGCCCGCCCGTCTCTGCCTTTTTGCTCTGGGGGTGCTGCTCTTCATGCTCCCAACAACGGCCTTCGCGCAGTCGAACGGCAACGGGAGTATCTACTCTCGATTTGGCCTCGGCGAACTGAAGACGCTGGCGTCGCCGCAAGCGCAGGCTCTGGGCGGCGGGGGCGTTGGGCTTCGCTCCCTGAACTACACCAGCCTCTCCAACCCGGCCCTGTGGAGCGATCAGGTGCTCACGCGCTTCGTGCTGGGAGGCAACTATCACGAAACCAATGCGCGTGATGCACGAGGCACGCAGAGCGAACTCGTGGCGGGCACGCTCAACGCCGTGCAGTTCAGCTTTCCCATCTACACCCGGAAGCTCGGTTTCAGCGTCGGATATCATCCCTATTCGCTGATGAACTACCGCGTTGTGCGCCGCCCCGAGACGCCCTTCCAGTTTGGACCGGCCCCGACCGACACGACGGCCTACACCGTCGACTACGAAGGCCGCGGGGGCATCCAGCAGATTAGCGGGGGCCTCGGCTGGCGCGTCAGCAACGCCCTCAGCGTCGGCGCCAGCGTCGACGCGCTCTTCGGCATCCTGGAGGAGGCACGCGAGACCACGATGGGCCCCGGCTTTGCCCCCATCAACTTTACCGACGCCACGCGGCTCTCCGGCTTCACGGGAACGGTTGGCGCGCTGCTCACTGTTGCCGACCTCTTTGCCGACGACGATGCCCTGTCGCTGGGGGGCTCCCTGATGCTGCCCGCCTCACTCGACGGCCGCCGGGTGCGCACGCTGGGCGAAAGCCTTAGCCGAGACACCATCGGCACGGTCGTGGATGGATCGGTCGACCTGCCCTGGCGCGCGCAGGGCGGACTCACCTACAAGCCGAACAACTCGGTTACCATCACGGCAGACGGGCTGTATGCGCCGTGGAGCACCGCCGAGAGCACCTTCGACGGCGCGTCGGAAGGCCCTAGCCAGTTTCCCATCGGGGGGAGCGCGTTCCTCACCGACCGGTGGCGCGTTAGTGGCGGCGTGGAATACCTGCCGGCCGGGAACGACCCGTCCGCCTCCTACTTCGGCCGCGCAGCCTACCGGCTGGGCGGATATTACGAGCAGACCTACGCGGCCCCCGTTGCCGGCGAATCGATCGACGTCCGCGCCGCCACCGCCGGCCTCAGCCTCCCCACCCGGTTATCTGGTACGCGCCTTGATCTAGATGTAGAAGTCGGCGTACGGGGGACCACGTCCCGAAATTTAGTGCGTGACATCTTCTACGGAGTGTCCGTTAATGTGAACATCGGAGAACGCTGGTTCCAAGAACGGAAACTCCGCTGAGTTCATACGGTCTATATATTATCTCAGCGTATAGACTGAACATCCTGACTGACCCCCCTCATCATGTATACTTTGCTGCCTACCATGGGTGACTGGAAATTGCCTGCTGGTGCCATTGCCATGTTCCTCTTCCTCGCCGCAGCGGGTCTGCAACCAACCGCGGCTCAGACGAACGGAAGCAGTAGCGCACCCAGCCAACAAGAAGTCCTGACGCATTACAGCCTCTACTACGAGGACTTTAAGAATGAGGATTACGCCTCAGCGCTTCCGAACCTGCGTTGGATTCTTGAACACGCGCCGGCCGCCCCGCAAAACGACGATCGAAATTTTGAGCGGGCCGTCGAGCTGTATGCGGGACTGGCCGAAAACGCTGAGTCCGAGTCGGACATGCAAGCGTACCTCGACACGGCATACACCCTTATCAACGAGGCCCCCGGCCGGCTTGATGAGTTGGGCGCGGAGTATTCCGAGTACGAGTGGCTGATGGAAAAGGGCCGCTTTATCCAGCAGTACGCCTCGGAGATGCCGGACGTGAATGAGCAACCGGAAGCGTACTACCGGGAGGCTTTCAACCTCGAGCCAGACCGGATGCAGGCCTACTACGTCGACCGTATCATACAGGGGCTCCTCAATGACGGCGACCAGCAGAAGGCGCTCAGCTTCATGGACGAGGTGGAGGCCCAGGTCGGCGACAAGGAGAAAGTAATGAGCATTGTCAGTCAGTACCGCCAGCAGGTCTTTGGCCGGAATCCGCAGGCCCGCATCGCGTTTCTGGAGACGCAGCTGGAGGAGAACCCAGGGGATCGGCAAATCATGGCGGACCTGTTCGAGCTGTACTTGAATCAGGGGCAACGCAGCAAGGCCTCGGGGCTGTCCGATAAGCTGCTGCAGATGAACCCGTCGCTCGAGATTTACCGTCAGATTGCAGAAATGCGACTGGAGGATGGCCGCGCCCAGGAGGCGTTCGACCTCTACCAGCAGGCGGAAAGCAACACCGACGCACCACTCACCGCCCAGGACTACTTTAACATGGGCGAGGCACAAGAGAATATGGGCAACTTCCCGGAGGCGCGCCAATACTACCGCCAGGCCATCGAGCAGGACTCCGGATTCGGCCAGGCCTACATTGCGATCGGCGACCTCTACGCGCAGGCCGTTTCCAACTGCGGAGGCAGCGAGATGGGTCGAGGCGACAAAGCGGTGTACTGGCTTGCCGTAGACATGTACCAGCAGGCGAGGTCGGTCGATGAGTCCGTCGCCTCTACAGCCACCAACAAAATCAACACGTACCGCAAGTACTTCCCCACCGCCGAGGACATCTTCTACCGTGACGACATGGAGTCGGGTCAGTCCTTCCGCGTCGATTACGGGTGCTACTCATGGATTAATGAGACCACGACGGTCCGGAAAGCGACTTCGTAGATGCCGTTCAACGGTCCTCCCGAAAAGCCGGTAGGCCTCTCGCCTACCGGCTTTTTTTGATTGCGCACCGCCTCCCCCCTCCCAGGGCGCTCCTTGACCAGACGCGTCCTTCAACCATTCATCATGCGGCGGTCTCGCTGTACATCTTGTTATTGCGAATTGCGATCGCGAATTTAGCAGCACTCCATACCGTGCCTCCCCAATCAACCGCTTTACATGCTGATGGCCTCCATCCAGGACATTGTTGCCCGCGAAATTCTCGACAGCCGCGGCAACCCTACCGTCGAAGTTGACGTGACCACCACCGACGGCGTGCTGGGCCGCGCGGCGGTGCCCAGCGGGGCCTCGACAGGCGCCTACGAAGCCATCGAGCTGCGAGACGGCGGCGATCGGTACGGCGGGAAGGGCGTCCGGCAGGCCGTGGCCAACGTGAACGACGAGGTAGCCCCGGCCCTTGCGGGCCACAGCGTGTTTGATCAAGTGGCCCTCGACCTGGAGCTGCGCGCCCTGGACGGGACCCCGAACAAGGCTAACCTCGGCGCCAACGCCCTCCTCGGCGTGTCGCTGGCCGCGGCGAAGGCCGCCGCCGCGAGCTTGGGGCTTCCCCTCTACCGCTACGTGGGCGGCACCCAATCGCACATTCTCCCCGTTCCGCTCATGAACATCCTGAACGGAGGGCGCCATGCTGACAATAACGTCGACATGCAGGAGTTCATGATTGCGCCCGTCGGCGGCGCCACGTTCGCCGAAGCCCTCCGCATGGGCGCTGAGGTGTTCCACCAGCTCAAGTCCGTGCTGCACGACAAAGGCTATAATACCGCCGTCGGCGACGAGGGCGGCTTTGCGCCCGACCTGCGCTCCAACGACGAGGCGATCGACGTCATCATCGAGGCGATCGAGCAGGCCGGCTTTACGGCGGGTGACGACATCTTCATCGCGCTCGACCCGGCCACCGCCGAGATGTACGAAGATGGGCACTATGTCTTCTACAAGAGCGACCCGGATACCCAGCGCTCAGCGGAAGACATGGTTGCCTTCTGGAGCGGATGGGTGGAGCGCTATCCCATCCTCTCTATTGAGGATGCGATGGATGAAGACGACTGGGACGGCTGGCGCATGCTGACCGACGCCGTCGGCGATCGCGTTCAGCTCGTGGGCGACGACCTGTTTGTGACGAGCACGGAGCGCCTGATGCGCGGCATCGAGGAGGGCTCCGCGAACTCCATTCTCATCAAGCCGAACCAGATCGGCACGCTGACGGAGACGCTGGAGGCCATCGAAACCGCGCACAAGCACGGCTTCACGGCCGTCGTCAGCCATCGCTCTGGTGAAACGGAGGATACGACGATCGCCGATCTCGCCGTCGCGATGGGCACCGGGCAGATCAAAACGGGCTCGGCCAGCCGCAGCGACCGCGTGGCCAAATACAACCAGCTCCTGCGCATTGAAGAGCATCTAGGCGATGCAGCGTCCTACCCGGGCATCGATGCTTTCTCCCACTGACCCTTCCGCTTTCCCTTATGCCGGGCAACGAATCCAACCGTGACTGGGGCCGCTGGAGCCTGGCCCTCGGTGCTGCGCTCCTGCTGGTGTGGGTGGCCTTTTTCGACAGCCACAGCCTGCTCAAGCGCCTCCGATGGCACCACGAATATGACCAGCTGTCGGCGGAAAACGAGCGGCTGCGCCACCAGATCGACGCGCTGCAGCACAAGCTGCAGCAACCGCTTTCGGACGAGGTCGTCGAGCGCATCGCCCGTGAAGAGTACGGCATGAAGCACCCCGACGAGACCGTTTATCCCATCGAGCGCAAGTAGCGCACCCCACGCCTCCCTTCCCCACGCCTCCCTTATTGTTACACTGACTCTTCTCCCCCCTATCGTATGAGCGAATATGCTGTTGGCATTGACTTGGGCGGTACCAACCTGAAAGCCTGCCTCGTCAAAGACGGGGACCGCCTCGTCCATCAGACGAGCCGGACCACCGAAGCCGAGCAGGGGCCGGACCACGTCCTCGATCGCATCGCGGAAGCCATCGAGGATCTCCGCGGCCAGTCGCCGGACGGCACCATCGCCGGCGTGGGTATCGGCGCGCCCGGCAACATCGACCTGGCGCAGCGGACCGTGAGTTACCCGCCCAACTTCCCCAACTGGGACGTGGTCGACATGCGGTCGGCCCTGCAAGAGCGTTTGCAGGACGACCTGTTGGTCATTGTCGAGAACGATGCGAACTGCGCCGGCCTGGGCTCGGCCCACTACGGCATTGCCGTCGACCATGACTCGTTCATCATGGTGACCCTTGGGACGGGCGTCGGGGGCGCGATTATCTACCAGAACAAGATCTTTCGCGGGGCAACCGGCGCCGCCGGCGAAATCGGCCACATCTCGATCGACTATGAAGGCCCGGTGGACCGGTGGGGCATCGCCGGGGCCATTGAGGCCTACCTGGGCCAGCACTTCCTCTCGCGGCACGCGCGCTATCGGCTCCTGACGCGCTACGAGAGCAAGGTGCACGACATGGCAAAGGACGACCTCGAAGACATTTCGCCGCGTATGCTATACGACGCCGCCAAGGCCGGCGATGGACCCGCCCAGGAGATGCTGGCCTGGGCCGGGCACAAACTCGGCTGCATGCTGGGCTCAGCGATCAATCTGCTTGACCTGGCGACCGTCGTCGTGGGTGGAGGTGTGTCGGGAGCCGGCGACTTCATCCTCGACCCGGCGCGCGAGACCGTAATGCGCTACGTGATGCCCGGCGTCCGCGACCGCGTGCAGATCATTCGCGAAACGACGGGCAACGAGGTGGGCATGCTCGGGGCGGCTCACCTGATCTTCCAACACAAGGCGCAGGCGGCGTAGGTCGCCCCTTGCCGTGGTGCTGCGCACTGCGGACGTTGAACCCGCGCGCATGTGCGGCTTATCATAGAGTGTCCTCTGCGCTCCCCGGTTTTTGCACCTGTTTACGGCGGCACGTCGTTGAAGTATGCGCGCTCTTCTCGCTATAGCGCTTGGCCTGGGCCTCCTTGCGGGAGGGGCTGCCACCGATGTCCACGCGCAACAGACCGACGTGCCGCCCGCTCGTCCGACACCCGCTGACACGACCCGCCAGGACTCGCTGCAGCAGGCCGCCCCGCCCGACACGGTCCGGGTGGATTCATCGGCCGCAGGGGCTCCCACCGCACCGCCCGGCCCCCCGTCGACGCGCCGCCCGCCCGGAGGAAGCACGTCGGCCCCGCCCACTGCCGCCGGCCCGCCCAATGCTGGCGAGGGCGGCGCCGACCAAGCCGTCCAGCTCGCCGCGAAAGACTCGCTGATTATCTCGTTCGAGGAGGACGGCAACGACATTGGCACCCTTCACGGCGAGGCGACCATGCAGTACCAGAACGCCTCGCTGGAGGGCCCCCGGATCGACATGTACTTCCAGCGCAATGAGCTCCGTGCCTCCGAAGACACGACGGGGGCAGGCTCCGGCCCGCGTCCCGTTTTTCAGCAGGGCGAGGGCGAAGCGTTCACCGGAAGCACGCTGTCCTACAACCTAAGCTCCGGGCGCGGGCGCGTCGTCGGGGCCCGGCGAGCGATGCAGGACGGCTTCGTCGAAGGGTCGGTGAGCAAGGTGTACGAGGACAGCACCCTTTTCGTACAGGACGCCCTCTACACCACCTGCAACTGCCCACCGGGCGAGACGCCCTCCTACTCGCTGCGGGGCGACGAGATGAAGCTATCGGACCGGTGGGTGTACAGCGGTCCCATCCAGCTCTTCATCTTCAACATCCCAACCCCGTTCTGGCTGCCGTTCGGGTTCCTGCCCAATATCGAAGGGCGCCGCAGCGGGCCGCTCCCGCCCCAGTACGGCCAGGATGAGCGCGGCCTCTACCTGAAGGACTGGGGCTGGTACTTTGCCATGAACGATTACATGGACCTGCAGCTTCAATTTGGCCTCTGGAGCAAGGGGAGCTACGAAATCCGACCGCTCTTCCGCTACTCCAACCGGTATCGGTACAGCGGAAGCCTGAGTTTGAATTACAGCTACAACCGCCGCGGAGAACGCGGGGACCCCGACTTCAGTCAAAACCGGCAGGGGCAGTTGCGGTGGAGCCACCGCCAGGAGATCAATCCGACCTCGGATTTCAACAGCAACCTCAACCTGGTCACGTCGTCGAACTACCTCCGCTCGTCGTCCAACAGCTACGACGACATCGTTCGGCAGTCGATTTCCTCCAGTGTGCGCTACAGCAAGAGTTGGCCCGACGGGGGCCGCCGGTTCAACATCAGCATGAACCACAACCAGTCGTTTGCGGACAACTCCGTCAACCTGACGATCCCGAGCTTCTCGTTCCGCCAGCAGTCGATCAAGCCGTTCGAGTCGGAAGGAACGACCTCGCGCAACAGCGCCTGGTACGAGCGCATCACCTTCGACAGCTACAACCTGAACGTCGACAACCGCTACGACTTTCGCCCAGAAAACGACAGCCTGGCGAGCCAGATTCCGTGGTACGAGGCCCTCCTCTCGCCGAGCAAATACCGTCAGGCGACAGGCAATGACGAACCGTTCGAGTTTCAGGCGACGCACAGCACGGGCCTCAGCGTTCCGTTCAGGCTGCAGCGCTATCGCCTCAACCTGTCCCCGAATATCAGCTACAACTCGGACTGGTACATCCGCACCGTGCGCAAAGGGCTCGAAGGGGGTACTGACAGCACGGAGGCCGAGGTCGTCGAGAGCACGGTGCCCGGCTTTTTCGCCCGGCGGGAGTTCAACACGAGCGTCTCGGCGAACACCACCTTCTACGGCATCTTCCCGGTCGGCGTGGGGGCGTATCAGGGCGTGCGCCATACGGTCCGTCCTTCGCTCTCGTTCGGCTACCGGCCCAACTACAACAGCGACTTTTGGGGCTACACGCGGACGTTCGAAAACGCAGAGGGCGAAATCGAGCGTTACGACATCGTAAACGGCCGGACGGTGCGCGGCAACAGCGAATCGCGATCGATGAGCTTTCGGGTGGGGAATGTGTTCGAGACCAAGCGCGTCCGCACCGACTCGACCGGCGAGACACAGAGCGAGTCGATCCGCCTGCTGAACGCCGACCTGTCGTCGAGCTACAACTTCGCTGCCGACTCACTGAAGCTGAGCGACATCCAGCTCTCCGCCCGCACCGACATTCTGGAGCAGTTCGACATCTCGTTTCGGTCGACGTTCTCCCCCTACGCGCTCGGCCCGAACGGCCGTCGGATCAACAAATTTGTGGTAGCGCAGCCGGGTTTTGGCCTGGCCCGCCTCACCAACATGAGCCTGACGGTCAACACGTCGTTTGAGAGCTCCAACGCGCAGCCCGGCGCACGCCCCGCCGATTCGCCGCGCGCCCAATACAACGACCCCGGACTCGGCGGCCAGATGACGCCCTTCCAAGACGGCGGGCAAGGCAACCTGCCGGGCAACTACAGCAACACGCCCACCGGCTACGCGGATTTCGCCATTCCCTGGTCGGTGGACCTTGACTTCACGTACGGGCTGAGCCGGACGGGCACACGCACCCGGCGGCGTGCGAACCTCAATACGCGCATCAACTTCAACGTGACGGAAAAGTGGCGCGTCCAGACGCGAAGTGGCTACGATTTTGTCCAGAAAGAGCTCGTGACGACCAACGTCTCCATTCTGCGCGACCTTGGCTGCTGGCAGATGTCCTTCTCCTGGGTGCCGTTCGGGCGGGCGCAGTCGTACAGCTTCGACCTGCACGTCAAGAGCGGCAAGCTCCGCGACCTGCTCCGGCTTCGGCTCCCGCGCTCCGACCGGGGCGGGCGCTTCAGCGGCATCGCCCGCCAGATTGGCCGGTGAGCGGCTGTGCCGACGCGGGGTGGCGAGCGAGCAGGCCTCCCCGCCGCCCCCTCATCCGACGCTGGACGGCCTACTCGTCGCGGGTCAGGTCTTTCAATCGCAGGTTGCGATACTCGACCTTCATGGGCGGGCCGACATGCACCTGTACGCCCAACAGCCCATCGGACCGCCGACGGGCCGTGTCGTTGTCGGTCACGTCGCTCATGAGGACGTCATTCAC
>JAAAPH010000492.1 GCA_009908415.1 Bacteroidota bacterium | reverse complement strand
CCAACACGCGGATGCTTTTTTCCGATGCCAAGGAGGCCGTCAACGAGATTGTCAACGCGGTGAAGGCGCTCGGGTAACCCATCCGGGCGTGGAGGGAGGCACGCGCTCCGCACGGATTAGCCGGGCCGCTGCAGGTCGGTGGAGGCGGCTTCGCTCGCCGGGTCGGCTGCTGTGGCGAGTGGCAGGCAGAAGTGGAACGTCGTGCCTTCGCCGAGTCTGCTGTCCATGGTTATCTGCCCGCCGTGCGCTTCGGCGGTTTGCTTCACGATGTGCAGACCGAGTCCCGTGCCGTCCTCTTTCGTTGTGAAGTGCCGCTCGTACATGCGGGATTGCACGCTGTCGGGGATGCCGGGGCCCTCGTCCACCACCTCAATACAGGCTTCGCGGTCGTCCGCCCGCAGGCGCAGGGTAAGCGTTCCTGCGGACATGGCTTCCAGCGCGTTGGTCGCTAAGTTGAGAACGGCTTGCTTGATGCGGAAACGGCGTCCCCGGATGGTCACGTCTTCGTCGGGGATCTCGGTGTCCAGCGTAAGTCCGGCCTTGTCGACTTGCGGTTCGATGAGGCGCACTACACTCCTCATGACCTCGTGTAGAGGTACCTGTTCTTCGGTGTCGGGGGGAGACAGCTCACGCAACAGGAGTCGGAGCGAGTCGTCCAGCTCTTTAATCTCGCTCCGGATGGTGGTTACGGACTCACGGAACTGGTCGCGATGGGGCATTTCCTCAATCATCTGGCCTTCGATCTCATTCAGGATGCGGAGATGGATGAGGATCGCCCCGATCGGTTGGCGCAGGTCGTGGGCCAGCGCCTCGTACAGCCGCCCGGTGTGATGCATTTGCATCGCAAGGCGCAGGCTCTGCTCGACGCGCTGGTAGTTGTCATGGTCTTTGACGAGCGCAAGGTAGCCGGCCAACTGGCGATCGGGATCTAACAAGCGATGCACCTCCAGTTCCAACTGGTGATCCGTGAATTCATCGCTGAGCTTCACCATGGCGCGAACCGGCGCGTCGGAGGAGGCTTCGGCACGCTCGAGGACAGGCTCGACGGTTGATCGCGCGTGGCGCCAGCAGGCGGCCCGGTCCACATCGTCCAGGCAGCGGAGCAACTGCTGAGCACGCTTACTAATGAATTCGAGCGTACGCTCCGGGGTGACGATGAGCACGCCAATGTCGATCAGTCGTGCGAGGGCCCGGAAGGCGGAGTTGTAGCTGGACAGTTCCGCAGGTTTCACGGCGCGGGAGGGGGTTGCCGGAAGGAAAGGATTCACTCCAAGATGGCGAAAAAAGGAATGATCGACAAGGCACCGCCCCGGCGATCCGGACGGTCCCGGATTAAATCATCGAGTCAAAAGAACTTGAGTCGGACGGGGGTGGCTCGCGCCGGGCGGTTCGGTGGATAGAGCGCAGAACGAGCAGGCGGGTTCTCGAAGCAAGAGACCCGGACCGCCCATGCGCTATGGGGGCGCTGGCCGATCCGGGTGTTGCGGGGCTACGCTTCCTGCCGGAGCGACTGTAGGACGGGCCGGAGGGCGGCCCACACGTTTTGGGCAACGATATCCTGTCCGTCGGCCGTCGGGTGGATGCCATCGGACTGCATGAGGCTGTCGACGCCGCCGACGCCTTCGAGCAGGAAGGGGATGAGCCCCACGTTATTGGCTTCGGCGAGGTCCGGGTAGAGCGCCCGAAAGCGCTGGGTGTAGTCGGGCCCCAGGTTAGGGGGAAGCTGCATGCCGGCCAGCAGGATGCGAACGTCCGGGTACTGAGCGCGCGTCGTATCGATGATGGCCTGCAGGTTTTGGCGGGTGGCCGAGAGCTCGGTGCCGCGCAGGCCGTCGTTCCCGCCCAACTCCACGATGAGCACATCGATGGGCTGGCGCAGGAGCCAGTCCAGGCGCCGCAGGCCCCCGGCGGTCGTCTCACCACTCACGCCCCCGTTGATGATGTCCACGTTCCACCCCAGCGAGTCGACGCGCTGTTGCAACCGGGCGGGGAAGGCCTCTTCGGGGGCTACGCCGCTCCCGGCGGCGATGCTGTTGCCCAGCACCAACACGCGGATCGGATCCTCAGCCGGTTCGGTGGAGGCCGGCGCGGCGGCAGTCGTCTCCGGGGCGGCCGCCTGAGCGCGGGAGGGATTTGATGAGGCCGAGGAGTTTGAAGATTCCGTTCCACATCCGGCCAAGAGGAGAACACAGCCGAGGAGAAGAGGGTACAGGGGACGCGTGCGCATCGCGAGGGGCTTTAATCGAACGATCGTCGGTGCGGTGCTCAACCCTCAATAGAATTTCAGGTTTCGCCTTCATACTCCATGAATCAGCACCAACCGGTCCTCGCGGTCGAACACCTCACCAAGCGCTTCGAGAGCGGATCGCGCATGCTCACCGTGCTCGACGACGTGTCGTTCACCGTGCAGGTGGGGGAGACCTGCGCCATCGTGGGCCCGTCGGGCAGCGGGAAAACCACACTGCTTGGCCTGTGCGCCGGCCTCGACCGGCCCAGCGATGGCTCCGTGCAGCTCTGCGGCATCGACCTGAACCCGCTCGATGAAGACGAGCGCGCCGAGGTGCGCAATCAGCACGTCGGCTTTGTCTTCCAGACGTTCCGCCTTATCCCAACGCTCACGGCCCTGGAGAACGTCATGGTTCCTGCCGAGCTCCGGGGGGCCGGCGCTGTGGAGGCGCGCGCCATCGACCTGCTGGAACGCGTCGGGTTGGGCGACCGCCTCGATCACTATCCGGTGCAGCTGTCGGGCGGGGAGCGGCAGCGCGTTTCGCTCGCCCGGGCGTTCATCAATGAGCCCCGCATCCTCTTTGCTGACGAGCCGACGGGCAACCTCGACGTGGAGACCGCCGAGACGATCGAGGACCTCTTGTTTGATTTAAACCGGACGGCGGGCACGACCCTCGTGCTCGTGACGCATAACCTGGAACTGGCTCAGCAGACAGGGCGCACCATTCGCCTGCGTGGCGGAAAGGTGGAGGCGGATGAAACGGTCACAACGCCGGATGGCGCGCTGGCCTCGTGATCCGCGCACCGCGGGCGGCCTCATTTGTCAAAGCCCACCCCCCTCAGGCGTCCCTACGCTCGCGTTCAGCCGTGTCCTGCAATGGGCACTGATACCCTGATGCGAGGCAACGCCGAGCCTTGTGCGAGCGCCGCACGTCCTTGACGCGAACGAAGTGAACCCATGACCCAACTCCTCTGGACCCTGAAGATGGCCTGGCGCGACAGCCGCGGCAGCCGCAAACGGCTGGCCCTGTACCTGTCGTCTATGGCGCTCGGCGTGGCAGCCCTCGTCGCCATCAACGGCTTTGGCGATAACCTGGAGCGCACCGTCGACAACGAGGCGAAGACGCTACTTGGGGCCGACCTCATGATCGAGCGCGAGGAGCCGTTCGCGCCAGAAACCGAAGCGTTGCTCGACACGCTGGGCGGCGAGCAGTCGCGCCGCATCGAGTTTTCGTCGATGGCGTACTTTCCGTCCTCCGACGGCACGCGCCTGGTGAGCGTGCGCGCCACCGAGGGCGGCTATCCGTTCTATGGCGCCATCCAGACGCGTCCCGCGTCGGCCGCGCAAACGTATCGCGACGGCCCCAACGCGCTGCTCGACGGCACGCTCATGCAGCAATACGACACCCAGGTCGGCGACTCAGTGCGCATCGGCACGCGGGACTACCGGGTAGCCGGCGAGGTGCTGCAGACGCCGCGCGAGTCGTCGCTCATGAGCGCCATCAATCCGCGCGTGTACATTCCCCGGGCGCACGTCGACACGACCCTCTTCCAGCGCGGGAGCCGGGTCGAGTACCAGGTCTTCTTTAAGTTTCCCGAGAGCGCCGATGCCGAGGCGATCGGGAGCAGCATCGTAGATCACGCGCGCGAGCAGGACATTCGCATCGAAACCGTCGAGGAAGAGGCGGAAGACTGGGAAGAGGGCCTGACCAACCTGTACCGCTTCCTGAGCCTCGTCGGGTTCATTGCGCTGCTTCTGGGCAGCCTGGGCGTGGCGAGCGCCGTGCACGTGTATGTGCGGCAGCGCGTGGAAACGATCGCCGTGCTCCGGTGCCTGGGCGCCAAGTCGGGCCGCACGTTCCGCATCTACCTCACACAAGCCGGCCTGATGGGGCTCGTCGGTGCGACGGTGGGTTGCCTGCTCGGCGTCGGCGTGCAAATGATCGTGCCGTATCTCTTGGCCGATTTCCTGCCGGTGTCGGTGGATTTCCGGCTTTCGTGGACAGCCATCGGCATGGGGCTGGGGATTGGGCTGGGCGTAACGCTCCTCTTTGCGCTGCTGCCGCTGCTTCGCGTGCGCAACATCTCGCCGCTGCTCGCGCTCCGCTCCAACGTGGAGGCGGGCGAAGGCGCCTGGCGCGATCCCCTCCGCTGGGTCGTGGCCGCCTGCCTCGCGGCAGGCGTGACCGGGTTCGCCATCGCACAGGCCCCCGAGGTGGAGTTTGGACTGGGGTACGCGGGGGGCATCGCTGCCGTCTTTGGGCTGCTCGCCCTCGTTGCGAAGGGCATCGTGTGGGCCGCTCGGCGGTACTTCCCAACGACATGGAGCTACCCGTGGCGGCAAGGCCTGGCTAACTTGTACCGGCCGCACAACCAGACCACCGTGCTCATGCTCGCCCTCGGGCTCGGCACATTTCTCATCATGACGCTCTTCCTCGTCCAGCGCACTGTTCTAGAGCAGATCCAGATCACCGGGGGCGAAGACCGACCCAACATCGTGTTCTTCGACGTGCAGTCCGACCAGCTGGACGGCGTGACCCAGATTGTCGAAGGCGAGGGCCTGCCGATTCTTCGCCAGGTCCCCATCGTGACGATGCGGCTGCGTAGCGTGAAGGGCCGCACCATCGATGCCATCCGCGAGGACTCAACGACCCGGGCCACCTGGGCGCATCGCCGCGAGTACCGCTCCACGTACCGCGATTCGCTGATCGAGTCCGAGACGCTCATGGAGGGCGAGTTTGTGCAGCGCTTCGAGGGCGACCCGTTCGCCTCCGGCGCGGCCGTGCCGATTTCCATCGAGCAGGAGATCGCCCAAGAGCTCCGCGTCGGGATCGGCGATACCCTGACGTTCAACGTGCAGGGCGTGCCGCTCGCCGCGCGCGTGTCTAGTCTGCGGGAGGTCGACTGGCAGCGCATCCAGACCAACTTCTTCGTCGTCTTCCCCGAAGGCGTGCTCGAAAACGCGCCGCAGATGCACGTGGTGCTGAGCCGCGCCGACACCGAGCAGGCCTCGGCTCGCGTGCAGAGCCAGATCGTCCAGCAATTCCCAAACGTGGCCGCCATCGACCTCTCGCTCGTGCTGTCCACATTCGATGCGCTCTTCAGCCGGCTCTCGTACGTGATCCGCTTCATGGCGCTCTTTAGTATCCTGACGGGGCTCATCGTGCTCGTGGGCGCCGTGGTGGTCAGCCGCTACCAGCGCATCGAGGAGAGCGTGCTGCTCAAAACGCTCGGCGCGTCGCGACGCACCGTGATGAAGATCATGACCATCGAATACCTCTTCCTTGGCGTGTTCGCGGCGCTGACAGGCCTCGTGTTGTCGTTGGGGGGGAGCTGGGCGCTGTCGTACTTTGTGTTCGAGGGGCCCTTCGTCGCAGCGCCTGGGCCGCTGCTCGTTGCGCTTGCCGTCGTGACGGGGCTCACCATCTTCGTCGGGCTCCTCAACTCGCGGGGCATCTACAGCCGCCCGCCGCTCGAAGTCTTACGCGCCGAAGTGTGACGGTGCGTTGTGTCGCGCGTTAGGCGTTGCGGGTTGGATGCTCCACGTTGTGCGTTTCACGTTCTGCCGTACAGGGTGAACGCCGCCGTTCCAACGGTGAGCACACCGCTTTACCCGAACACTCGAACACCTCGCACTCGAACACGCTCACTCTGATGTATCCATCCGAAGCGCGACCTGCTGCCGGCGGGCGGTTGCACGAGCACGGGTTTACCTGTCCGCACTGCTGGGAGTCCATCACCATGCTGCTCGACCTCTCGGTCCGCGAGCAGACATACGTCGAAGACTGCGAGGTGTGCTGCCGGCCCATCCGCATTCACTACGCGGCCGAGCGCGGCGCGCTCACGACCTTCGAGGCCACGCCGGCGCAGTAGCGGTAGGGATCAATCGAATGCGCCTACCATACGAACCGAATGAACCCTCTGTACTCCCTTGGCTAACGAAGCACCCATGGAAGAGACGAAATCCGTCGACACCCGTGCCATTTCCGAGCGCCTCGAATCGGTCCGCGAGCGGATCGAGCAGGCCTGCCAGCGTGCCGGCCGGCGCGCCGACGAGGTCACACTTGTCGCCGTCTCGAAGACGTTTCCGCTGGAGGTGATTGAGGCGGGGTATGCGGTTGGCCTGCGCCACTTCGGCGAGAACCGCGCCCGCGAACTGCGCGACAAGGCCAAACAGCACCCCGGCCGCGTCAACGGCGGCGACCTCGATTGGCACATGATCGGCCACCTGCAACGTAACAAAGCCAAGTTCGTCGCCCGGCACGCTGACGTCTTCGAATGCCTCGACAGCCCGCGTCTGGCGAAGGAGCTCGACAAGCGGGCGGCCAAGAACGACCGCGTGATGCCGTGCCTCGTGCAGGTTAACATCGCCGGCGCCGACCAGAAGTATGGCCTCCCGCCGGACGAGACGCACGACTACCTCGATCATCTCACGCAGTACGAGCATCTCGACGTCCGCGGGCTGATGGCGATGGCGGCCTTTGCGGAGGACCCGGAAGACGTGCGCCCGCAGTTCCGGCAGATGCGCGAGCTGTTCGAGACGTACAACGCGACGGGCAACAGCACCGTCAGTATGGACACTCTGTCATTGGGAATGAGCAACGACTTCGAGGTGGCCATCGAGGAGGGCAGCACCATGATCCGCCTCGGCAGTGCCCTCTTCGGTCCGCGTGACTACGACTGATGGTCGGGCGCGCCCATGCGTCGGATTCGGCGACGTTGCGCCTGAAGCAGACTCTTCTGTATAATTACCCGAATGCATTCTAGGAACGAACCGATGCATGGCACGATCTGCCGTGCATGCAGGCCCCCAACGCTATGAAGCTCACGCCGCTTGACATCCGGAAGCAAGAGTTCGAGAAGAGCCTGCGCGGCTTTGACGCCAGCGAGGTGCGCAATTTCCTCGACATTGTGGCGACGCAGTGGGAGGAGATCAGCGACGAGCGCCGCCGCCTGGAGGATAAGGTGGCCGACCTGGAGAATAAGCTGGAGCACTACGAGCGGGTGGAAGAGGCCCTCCAGGAAGCGCTCCAAACGGCCCGCGAGAGCGCGGAGGATAAAATTAAAAACGCCGAGCGGGAGGCCACCATCATCGTTGAAGAGGCCAAGGCCGAGGCACGCGCGATCCGGCAGGAGGCGAAAGAGGACCGGGACAGCCTGAAGCGCCACACGCAGAAGATCGACGACCGGCGTGGCGAGATCGTAGCCCGCCTGCGGTCGTTCCTGATGGCCGAGATGGAGTTGCTTGCCCGCTTTGAGGGCGACGACCCGATCGGCTTCATCAAACTCCTCCCGGCCGAGGAGCGCAAGAAACTCCGCGAGGCGGGCGTGGACCTGGAAGAAATCTCTCCCCATTTTGAGGAGGTCAGCGGGGCCGAGGCGGACGTGGACGCCGCCGAAGCCGACCTCGATGAAGAGCTTTTTGGCGAAGAACCCCGCGAGGCCGCGTCTGCCGATGAGGAGGCCGTCGACCAGATGACGGCCGAAGAGGAAGACGAATTGTCCGCCTTCTTTGAAGACTTTGCGGCGGAGGCGCCCGACGAAACGGAGGCCGTCGACGAGCCCGAGTCCGATAAAGGCGCGTCCTTTGAGAACGCATCCGATACGGACGCGCCCACAGCCGAAGGCCCTGCGTGGGAGGAAGACGCCACCGCCCCGGCGCCGGACCCCGCTTCAGGGGCAGAGGAAGAGGCCGACGCGGGGTCGATGTTCGACGAAGGTGGGGCGGAGCCGCCAGCGACCGGCTATTCCGAGCCGCAGCAACCGAGCGGAGAACAGCAACCGAGCGGAGACGCGGAAGACGCTTCAGCACCACCCGCAGAGGATGAGCCCCCATCCGATCCCATGTCAGAATTTGCTCCGCCCGAAGCGACCGAGCCGGCGTCGGACGAAGGGGGCACTGATACCCTTTTCCCGTCGGAGCCGATGTGGGATCAGGCGCCATCTGAAGAGATGGACGTCCCCGAGCCGCCACCGGCTCGCGAGTCAGAAGCGGCCTCGTCCGCTGAAGACGAAGAAGACGTCCCGCCCCCCGTCGATGAACCTCCCGTCGATGAGCCGGCTGCCGCCAATGACGCGGAGGCTGAGCCTCAACCGTTTGCACCACCGACGGCTGAACCGACGGCTGAGCCGCCGGACGTCCCCGAGGAGCCTGCTCAAGAGCCCGTTCCGCCGTCGTCTGGTCTCGGCGAGGCACCGGATGAATCGGAAGCACCGCCGGAGCAAGAGCGCGACTTTCGCGTCCACTCGATCTTTTCCGCTGCCGACGCGTCCGCATCGGAAGCGGAAGACTCCGCGTTGGAGGACGACGCCCCCTCGGACCCCGCCGCACAATCGGAAGGGCGGACCGAGGAGAACGCGGAGGCGGGGACAGGCAAAGCCGACGCTGTCGAGGACGCGTCCCCTGAGACCGCCGCGCAGGAGGATCCCGATGACCAGGAGGGGCCGAGGGCTGGTCCCAGCGAAGAGATTGAACGGATACGTCGCATTCTAAAAGACATGGAATAGCTTCCGGACGCGTTCACACGTCTACCCCCGCATCAAAAAAGATTCATGGAGCCTTCTTCATCGCCGACCTCGGACGGGGCGGCGGACATCGCGGCGTATCGCCAACAGGTTGAGCAGGCCGCCGCCGTCGTTCGAGAGTCATTAAAGACGACGCCCCGTCTCGGTCTCATTTTAGGCACGGGCCTCGGCCGGCTGGCCGATCAGATCACCATCGACGCCACGCTGTCGTACGACGAGATACCGCAGTTCCCCGTCTCGACGGTCGAGTCGCACGACGGTCGTTTCCTTGCCGGGACGTTGCGCGGGGTGCCTGTGCTGGCCATGCAGGGGCGCTTTCACTTGTACGAGGGCTACTCGCCGCGCGAGGTGACGCTCCCGGTGCGCGTGATGGGCACGTTGGGCATTGATACGCTACTCGTCTCCAATGCGGCGGGCGGCATGAATCCCCAGTTCGCGCAGCGCGACATCATGCTCATTACCGACCATATCAATCTGCAAGGCGCCAACCCGCTCGTGGGGCCGAACGTGGACGCATGGGGGCCGCGCTTCCCCGACATGAGCGAGCCGTACGATCCCACGTTGCGCACGTGGGCCGAGGAGGTGGCGCTGGAGCACGAAATCAAACTGCAGCAAGGCGTCTACGTGGCCGTCGTGGGGCCGAACCTCGAAACGAAAGCCGAGTATCGCATGCTTCGCCGGATGGGGGCAGACGCCGTCGGCATGAGCACCGTGCCCGAGGTCATCGTCGCGCGCCACATGGACCTGCGCGTGCTGGCCCTGTCGGTGATCACGGACGAGTGCTTTCCCGACGCCCTGGCGCCGGTTTCGCTCGATGAGGTGCTGGCGGCCGCAGACGCGGCGGAGCCGCATCTGACGACGGTGATGGCCGGCGTCGTCGAACGCATCGGGGCCACAACGTCTGTGGCCTCTTGACCCCTTCGTATCCTTTGTGTCTCGATGCGTAGTGTGACCGAACCACCGGTCCTGCACTGCGTGCAACCCGAATTATTGTGAGTCAATCCTGGACGGTTTATAAGTTTGGTGGGACGAGTTTGGCTTCGGCCGAACGGGTCCAACATGTCGGTGATATCGTAGAGGCGTGTTCGCCCTCGTGTGGCGTCGTCGTCTCTGCGATGGGCGATCTCACCGATCAGTTGATGGACCTGGTCGCGTCGGTGCAGGCGCCGGACGCCGATTATCAGTCGACCCTCCACGCGCTGCAAGAGCATCAGCATACGCTCATCGACGCTCTCGTGGAAAACGGCGCATCCGGCACAGTCCGCCAGCACATCGACCGAGACGTGCAGGAGATCGATGATCTCATGCGGGCGATGCGGTTGCTTCGCACGGTGCCCGACACGGCACAGGACCTCATCGCCGGCTATGGCGAGCTCTGGTCGGCCCGGCTGCTCGGGGCCCACCTCCGGGCGCGCGGCCTCGATGTGGCGGTGCTCGACGCGCGAGACGCCTTGGTGGTGGAGGCCGGGCGCATGGGGCCGACCGTTCAGTGGGAGGCCACCCGTGAGCGGTTCAACCAATGGCGGTGTGCGCAAGCGGCTGACGTCTTCGTAATCACCGGATACGTCGCGTCGACACCCGACGGGGCGCCCACCACGCTCGGCCGCAACGGGAGCGACTTCTCGGCGTCCATCTTTGCTTCGCTGCTCGAAGCCAGCGAACTCCACATCTGGACGGACGTCGATGGCGTGATGAGCGCCGACCCGCGTCACGTCCCCGACGCCCGGCGGCTGGAGACGCTTTCGTATCACGAGGCCATGGAGCTGGCGTACTTCGGGGCCAAGGTCATCCATCCCAGCACACTGGCGCCCGCCTTTGAGCGGCAAATTCCGATTTACATCCGCAATACGTTTCACGCCGACCGCCCCGGCACCCGCATCCACCTGGACAGTTCGAAAGATCGCATCGTGAAGGGCTTTGCTACCATTGATGACATCGCGCTCATCAATATCGAGGGATCGGGCATGATTGGCGTGCCGGGCGTTGCTCGTCGACTCTTCGACGCGCTCGAAAATGCGGGCGTCTCCGTGATCATGATCTCGCAGGGCAGCTCGGAGCACTCCATCTGCTTTGCCGTGCCGGCGCAGCATGCGCAGCGTGCGCAGGAGGCCGCCCACGCTGCCTTTCACACCGAAATCCAGCAGAGCCGGATCCAATCCGTCGAGGTGGCCGAGGACTGCAGCATCCTGGCCGTGGTGGGCGACCGGATGGCCGGGACGCCGGGCGTGGCCTCGACGTTCTTCCGCGCGCTCGGCGCCGCGAACGTCAACGTCCGGGCGATCGCGCAGGGCTCGTCCGAGCGCAACATCTCGGTGGTGGTGAGTGGGAAAGATGCCACCCGTGCGCTCCGGGCAGCGCATGCGGGCTTCTACCTGTCGAACCACACGCTCAGCGTGGGCATCATCGGGCCGGGCAACGTGGGCACGGCGCTGCTCGATCAGATCGCGGCCCAGCGCGATCATCTGCAGGAAGAGAACGGGATCGACATCCGCGTGCGCGGGATTGTGAACACGCAACGCATGCTGCTCGACGAAAAGCATATCAACCTGCGCACCTGGCGACATGCGTTGCAGGAGGCCTCGCACGCGCCGGACCTCGACGCGCTCGTCGACCACATTCGCACGGATTACCATCCGCACGCCGTCCTCATCGACTGCACCTCCAGCCAGGAAGTGGCCGACCACTACCCCGCGTGGCTGGAGCGGGGCATCCACGTCATCACGCCCAACAAGAAAGCCAACACGAGCGGCCAAGACGTCTACCGGGCGCTGCGCCGGGCGAGCCGCGGCCCCGGCCCGCAGTACCTCTACGAGACGACGGTGGGCGCCGGCCTGCCCATCATCCAAACGCTGCGCAATCTGATCGAGACGGGCGACCGCGTGGAGCACATCGAGGGCATCCTCTCGGGCACGCTGTCGTACCTGTTCAACGCATTCGACGGGGAGCGGGCATTTTCCGACATCCTGCGCGAGGCCAAGGCCAACGGCTTCACCGAACCCGACCCGCGCGACGACCTGTCCGGGATGGACGTGGCCCGCAAGATCGTCATCCTAGGGCGTGAGATCGGGCTGGACCTGTCGCTGGACGACGTCACCGTGGAAAGCCTCGTGCCGGAGGGGCTGGACGCCGGGTCGGTGGACGACTTCCTCGACCGACTGGCTGAGTACGACGATCGCATGACGGCCATCCTGCGCGAAGCGCGCGAGAACAACCAGGTCTTGCGCTTTGTCGGCTCGGTCGATCACACCGGGGAAGCGTCCGTGAAATTGCGCCGCTACGACGCCGAGCATTCCTTCGCGCGGATCAACCATACGGATAACATCGTGCAGT